>NZ_JBHNPP010000018.1:0-114489 GCF_042436695.1 Flavobacterium sp. HJSW_4 | reverse complement strand
AGGACTCGAACCTAGAAAGACGGCACCAAAAACCGTAGTGTTACCATTACACCATAGACCAGCAGTGCGGTTAAGCGGGTGCAAAATTAAAACTTTATTTAATTTATGCAAACTTTAAATGAAAAATTTTTAAATAAAAAAAAGTCTCTCATTTCTGAGAGACTTTTCTGTTGGTCTACTAGGACTCGAACCTAGAAAGACGGCACCAAAAACCGTAGTGTTACCATTACACCATAGACCAGCAGTGCGGTTAAGCGAGTGCAAATTTAAGTCTTTATTTAGTTTGTGCAAACTTTTTGAGCAAAAAAAATCATTTTTTTTGTTTTTTTTCACATTAAAATCTGCTTCATTACCAAAAACACCTCATAGCCAATATATTACTTTCAACTTATAGTTTTGTAGAATTTTTTGTTAATGCTCGTTTCTTTACACAAAAAAACATTTTCTTT
This sequence comes from Flavobacterium sp. HJSW_4, assembly GCF_042436695.1. Lineage (NCBI taxonomy): Bacteria > Pseudomonadati > Bacteroidota > Flavobacteriia > Flavobacteriales > Flavobacteriaceae > Flavobacterium > Flavobacterium sp. HJSW_4. Next base: position 114,040 of record NZ_JBHNPP010000018.1, on the reverse strand, counting down.
GTAGGATAGAAAAACATTCAAATTTTTAACACCTAAATATGGCACAATTCAATTTCAATAAATGGAATACAATTATTGGTTGGTTTGCATTTGCAATCGCTTTAATAACTTATACATTAACAGTTGAACCTACAATGAGCTTTTGGGATTGCGGAGAATATATTGCTACCGCAGCCAAACTTGAAGTAGGTCACCCACCGGGAGCTCCGCTTTTCCAAATGATGGGTGCATTTTTTGCAATGTTTGCAATAGACGCCCAGCATGTGGCGGTAATGGTTAACATGATGTCTGTTTTCTCTAGCGCATTTACCATATTATTTATGTTCTGGTCATCTTCTATGATTTTGAAAAAGATCGTAGGGCGTTTTGCAGAAATTGACCAAAACAATTCGATTGTTATTTTAGGCAGTTCTTTTGTAGGAGCCTTAGCTTATACATTTTCTGATAGTTTCTGGTTCAATGCAGTAGAAGCCGAAGTTTACGCAATGGCTTCTTTATTAATTGCATTGCTTTTCTGGCTTGGTTTACGTTGGGAACAAGACATGGACAAACCGAAAGGAAACAAATGGCTTTTAATTATTTCTTTGGTTATTGGTCTTTCGTTTGGAGTTCACTTCATGGCTCTTTTAACTATTCCTTCTATTGGATTTTTATACTATTTCAAACATTACGAAAAAGTTACAATCAAAAATTTCATTATTGCTAACATTGTAGTTATTGGAATTTTATTATTCATTTTCAAATTACTTCTTCCTCTTACTATGGCATTTTTCGGAAAAACCGAAATCTTCATGGTAAACAGTATGGGACTTCCATTCAACTCAGGAACTATTTTTGTAGCATTAGTATTTATTGCGTTTTTCTATTTTGGATTAAAATACACAAGACAAAAAGGCTTAATATTCTACAACACTATTATATTATGTATTTTATTCATTTTGATTGGTTTCTCAACTTGGTTAATGCTTCCTGTTCGTGCAAATGCGAATACAGTTATTAACGAAAACAAACCATCTGATGCTACTGAGGTTTTAGCTTACTATAATCGTGAGCAATATGGTGTAAACCCTCTATTTTACGGACCTCAATACACTGAACTTTTTGCTGGTCTTGATGCTAAAACACCTTATTTAGATAAAAAACCAAACTACGAAAGAGATTATAAAACTGGTAAATACATTATTACCAATAATTATAAGAACGCAGAACAAAATTCTGATGACAACCAGAAAGCGGTTCTACCAAGAATGTGGAGTACTGAAACTGGTCATATTCAAAACTATATCAACTTTACAAATCCTCCGAAATTCCGAATCAATCCTAATTACAATTATGATGAAGATTTGGCAAAATACGGAATCGATGCTAGCCAATTAAGTGAAGATGAATACAATAAAGCTACAGCTCAATTACGCAATGAAGTAGAAAAAACAGTTTCTGAATTCAGAAAAGCTTATGCTCAAAAACAAATTGACAACGAAGGTTATGTAAAATTCTTAAGAAGTTACGGCGAATATTTACTTATAGAAAAACCAACTACAGCAGACAATTTCAGTTTCATGTTTGAATATCAATTTGGATACATGTACTGGAGATATTTAATGTGGAATTTTGTTGGACGCCAGAATGACGTTCAAGGTAAATATGATAATCTTGACGGAAACTGGATTAGCGGTATTAAAGCTTTAGATTCTGTTCATTTAGGTTCTCAAGACAATTTACCTTCTGATGTATTAAACAATAAAGGACGCAATGCTTATTATTTCCTTCCTTTTATTTTAGGATTAATTGGTATTATGTACCATGCAAACAAAGATTTAAAGAGTTTCTATGTTCTTTTGGCTTTATTTTTATTTACAGGAATTGCATTAAAAATATATTTAAATGAAAGACCTTTTGAGCCTCGCGAAAGAGATTACGCTCTTGTAGGTTCGTTCTATGTCTTCGCCATCTGGATCGGATTTGGTGTTTATTCGCTCTATGAAAGTCTACAAAAATACTTGGCTCCAAAAATTGCTGGACCAGTACTTATTGCAGGAAGTTTATTGGCTGCACCTGTTTTAATGGCGGCTCAAAACTGGGACGATCACGACAGATCTGGAAGATATACAGCAGTTGCAATGGCAAAAGCTTATTTAAGTTCTTGCGATAAAGATGCTATTTTATTTACGATTGGAGATAACGACACCTTCCCTCTTTGGTACGCACAAGAAATTGAGCATTTCAGAACCGATGTTAAGATTGTAAATACGAGTTTATTTATGACAGATTGGTATATCGATCAAATGAAAGCGAAGTCTTATGAATCTAATCCGTTGCCAATTTCTTTCCAACATAGTCAATATGTGGGAGATAATTTGGATTACACGGCTTATATTCAAAAAATTGATACCCGTTGGAATATTAAAGATTTCATCGATTTCATCAAAAACCCTAAATCGACTGTTGGTTTACAAAACGGACAAACTATCCATTTCTACCCAACAAACAAGATTAGAGTAAATGTGGACAAAAATGTGATTATCCAAAATAAAGTGGTTAATCCTAAATATTACGATTCTATTGTTCCTTATTTAGATATTGATATCAAAGGAAGTGCATTATACAAAAACCGTTTAATGATGCTTGATATCTTAGCGAATAACAACTGGAAAAGACCAATCTACTTTAGTGGTGGTGCTTTTGACGATGAAGATTATTTATGGCTAAAAGATTATCTGCAATTGGACGGAATGGTTTACAAATTGGTTCCAGTTAAAAACGCTCCTTCTAAAGATGGCGGACCATTAGATATGGGACAAATCGATGCAGATAAAATGTACGATATTGTAATGAAATGGGATTGGGGTAACAGCGAAAGTGAAAAAATCTATCACGATCCTGAAACTAGAAGAAACAGTATTACATACCGTACAAATCTTTCAAGATTAATGAATCAGCTTATTGCTGAAGGCAAAATTGACAAAGCTAAAAACGTGATTAACTTAGCAATGACCAAAATGCCTTTAGACAAATATGGCTATTATTCATTAGTTGAAGCTTTTGGAGACGGTTATTATAAAGTTGGAGAAAAAGCTAAAGCGCAAGATCTTCTAAACAAATTGGTTCAGAAATATAAAGAGAACTTGAACTATTACAGCACATTGACTCCTTCTGATCAAACCGATTTAGCAGTAGATATTATTACTGATATTGAACGTTACAGAAGCTTATTGCATGTAATGGATGAAAATAAAGACACTGCTTTTTACAACCAACACAAAACTACATTCAACACTTATGTAAATGTATTTGAGCGTTTTGGACGTGAAAAAGAGTAAATAATATACGAAAATCTTACTTATTAAAAAAATGCAGCGCTGTTTGATAAATAGCGCTGCATTTTTTAATTTTATACATATAATACAATCTTAATTCAAATGAGCTTTTATTGGGTAAAAACTAATGCATTTATCAAAAAGGTGTTTTCTAAATATTGCTGGGACATTCCTAACAACGAAAAGAAAATATACCTCACGTTTGATGATGGCCCAACTCCAGAAATCACAGACTGGGTTTTATCTGAACTAAAAAAGTTTGATGCAAAAGCTACTTTTTTCTGCATTGGAAAAAACATTAAAGCAAACCTAGCTTTATTTGAAAAGTTAATTACCGATGGACATTCAATTGGCAACCATACCATGAATCATGTTAATGGATGGAAAAGCCATACGAATGAATATATCGAGAATGTAAAAAACTGCGCCGCTATTTTAGATGAGCAAGAAAAAACTCCTCACCGCCTACTATTTCGTCCTCCTTACGGAAAAATCAAAAAAGCACAGTCTAAAATCCTTAGAAGTTTAGGCTATAAAATTGTTATGTGGGATGTTTTAAGTGCCGATTTTGACCAAAGCATTACGCCAGAAAAATGTCTTGAAAACGTAACAAAGAATGTGAAATCAGGTAGCGTAATTGTATTTCATGACAGTATTAAGGCTTCTCCAAACTTAAGATTTGCCTTGCCTAGAACACTGCATTTTTTAAAAGAAAACGGATATAAATTTGACATTATTCACTAAATAACATCAATAAAAAGAAGTTATTTAGACGTTAAATTGTTCCTGAACAATTCCGATAATAGTATTCGCATCAAGCTCTCCAGATTGTCTCCAGATCATTTGCCCTTCTTTATAAATCATTAAAGTTGGAAGTCCTTTAATGCGAAGCGCTTCTGCTAGTTCCTGATTTTTATCTACATCAATTTTGATTACTTTGGCTTTATCACCAAGCGCAGCAGCTACGTCCTTAATAACAGGATGCATAGAAACCGAAGATTCATTCCAATCTGTGTAAAAATCAATTAACACTGGAACTTGGGCATTTATTAGTTCTCCAAATTTTGACATAAAACCAAAAAATTTAAGTTTTTTAAATCTTTAAAAAGAAATAAATATAATACAAATTTAGCATTTTTAACGAATTAAGCGACATTACGGCCTTTTTTTAGTTCAATGACTGTTATTTCAGGCATAATTCCAACTCGTCCTGGATAAGCGTGAAAACCGAATCCACGGTTAACATAAACGTATCTTCCGACGTTTTCGTACAATCCAGCCCATTGTTTATAAATATATTGTGCCAAACTCCATTTAAAATATCCTGGAATTTCAATTCCGAATTGCATTCCGTGCGTATGACCTGCAAATGTCAAATGAAAATTCTTTGGATGGTCTTTAATTTCAGCATCCCAATGACTTGGATCGTGACTCATTAAAATTTTAAAATCGTCTTGATGCACATTTTCAGAAGCTTTGTTTAAATCTCCTGCTTTCTTAAAATTCACACCCCAGTTTTCTACACCTATCAAAGCAATTTTGTCATCGCCTTTTTGAATATAAGTGTGTTCATTCAGCATAAGATTAAAACCAATCTGACCGTATAAACTTTTAATTTGATGGAAATTTTCGTCTTTTTCTTTCTCAGACGGCCATGTTACATATTCGCCATAATCATGATTTCCTAAAACAGCAAATTTTCCATATTTATAATCCTTTATACGATTGAAAGTTTCCAACCAAGGATGCATTTCTGTAGCATGCGTATTTACAATATCTCCTGTAAATAAAATCAAATCTGCTTCTTGCGCATTGATCAAATCAATTGCGTAATTAATCTTCTCTGGATTATCAAAGCTTCCGCTATGAACATCAGAAATTTGAGTGATTTTAAAACCGTCAAAAGCATCCGGAAGATCTGGAAAAAACACAGTTTGTTTGATTACTTTGAAGTTATATTTGCCTTCGAAAATTCCGTAAATAATAGACAAAAACGGAATCGCAGCCAATCCTAAAGCGATTTGGCTAACAAATTTTCTTCGATCTGGCATCATTTCCTTTCGCGGAGTATTGTACACGAAATAATTAAGTATGCTGGCTCCTATTCTAATAATATCTTCACCAAACATTATTAAGGTAAGCACAATTTTAGGCACATATACTGCCAGCATCAATCCTGTGGTAAACATAAATTGCTTAGTCTGTCCAACAGATCGGTCTACTTGCGAAAAAGAATATATGATATAGATTAAAATAAGTAAGCTTATAACTTGATAGCTAATCAAAACCCAGCGTGTTTTGATTAAAGTTCGAAAAGCCTGATATGAATAGAACTCAATAAATAATAAAAGAGCGCATAGAATTATAAAACGAAAGATCATTTAATTTATAGTTTTAAACAAAGTAACAAAGAATGAGAATTCTATTTCTTTTTATTATAAAAAATTTAACGCTGTAAAATAAAAAAGCTGAAAGATGGCTCTTTCAGCTTTAACCTACCAACCTTTAAAACTATTTAATCTTAAGACTTAAAATCTTGTTTTATTTTGCTTTTGGTGCTTCTGGTTTTGCAGTTTCTGCTTTTTTCTCACCTTTAGCTTTTTTGTCTGCTTTCTTTTCTGCTTTTTTATCGTGTTTTTCAGTTTTTGTTTCTTTTGCTTGCGCTGGGGTTGTTTGTGCGTTTGCTATTACAAATGTTCCTAAAACTGCTACTGCTAAAATTGCTAATTTTTTCATGATCTTAATTTTTATGATTTGTTATTTTCATTATTTATAAGTCAAAGATAGAATCGCAAAATGAAGACAAAATGAAGATAAAGTCTTACAGGAAATTTTAACTTTTAATTAGCTTTTTCAAACAACAATGTAAAAGTAGTTCCTTGATTTAAAACCGATTTAACTTTGATTTGAATATGATGAAAAGCAGCAATACTTTGTGCAATAGCAAGTCCTAACCCCTGCCCTTCTTGATCTGAACTAATTCTAGCAAAACGACTGAATATTTTTTCAAGTTGTGATTCGTCCATTCCTATCCCTGAATCTTTTACCGAAATAAAATAATGTTCATTGACAAAACCGTCTTCTATAATTATTCCGCCTTTAGGCTTATTATATTTTATAGCATTCGTTACGAGATTATATATAAGGATATGAACTAAGGTTTTATTTCCTATAAAAACAAAATCATTCTCCATTTCGTTCATGAATTGAATATCTCTATCCTCAATTCGATCTTGAAGATCTTCCTGCAAATCAGAAACGATTTCTCTAAGATTAATTTCTTCGTTTGCTTCATATTGATTGTTATCTATTCTAGAAATCAACAGCAAATTATTAATGATTTTTTTCAGCATGTCTAAGGTCTTCAGCGAACCTGCAATTTTATCAACGGCATTATCGTCTAAAGATTCATTTTGCAACAAGTTTTCAAGTTTGTTTTTAAGGAGTGCAATTGGCGTTAAAAGTTCATGTGAAACATTCGAAATAAATTGTTTTTCCTTTTTAAAAACTTCCGTAATTCGATCCATCATTTGGTTTAAAACAAAATCCAATTCTCTAAAATCTCTTGAAGTTGCTTTTATCGGAGTATGATCAAATGTTTCGGGTTCGTTTACACGCCTTATTTTGGTATCAATAATTTTATAAAACGGTTTTAAAAGATATTCGATATAAAAAGTATCAGCCAAAAAAGTAAAAAGAAGAATGACCACAAAAACAATTATAATGAAGAGCTTGATAACAAAAGTCAAATCGTTAACCTCGCTCAAACTACTTCCAATTTCAAGCTGATAATCTTCGCCTTCGTACGTAAAATGATGCTGCAAGATTCGATACTCGCTTTCTTCTCCTTCTATTTTTCGGTATTCATTACTGAAAGTTGTTTTCTTTTGGTGCGGTTGTATTGAAACTCTAGACAACACCAAAAACTCACTATGAAGCGTCGAAAATTCAGAAAAAGCATCTGTTGAATCGTTTGGATCTTCTATAAAATCATTTATTTCTTCTTTATTAAGATGCTCAATAAACTTTTTCTTTTTTTCTAATAAAGTGTTATTGATATGATGATAAACCACATTTTCTACCAAAATAGGAAGCATCAGCCATAAAATCAAAATGACCAATAATCTGGTCAGGGCATTAAAAATGGCTAATTGATGTTTTATTTTCACAAGAATCGATTTATTCGTTTATACGATACCCTACATTTCGAACAGTTTCGAACCAATCTATAGCAGTATGTTTATCCAGTTTTTTTCGGAGATTACGAACATGCACATCTATAAAATTGGAATCTGAATTGACTTCCAAAATATCGCCCCAAATATGCTCTGTTAATTGCAATCTTGTAATAACACGGTTTTTATTGAGAACCAAATACTGAAAAATATCAAATTCTTTTTTGGTTAGATTGATTGGCTGATCGCTAAAGCTTACTTTATAATCCTGAAGTTGCAACAAAAAACCGTGAATGCTCAAATTATTTAAAGTAAACCCATGAATTCTGCGAATAACTGCAAATAATCTAGCGGCCAATTCTGTCAAAGCAAAAGGTTTTGTCAAATAATCATCGGCTCCTAGATGAAGTCCGTTAATCCTGTCATCCAATTCTCCACGCGCAGTTAGCACAATTACCGCAATTTTCGATTTTGTTTTTCTGATTGCCTGCAAAACTTCAAAACCATCGCCATCGGGCAAACCAAGATCCAAAAGCATAACATCATAATCATTACTTCCAAATTCGTCTAAAGCATCAGCACAATTATTGGCAATTTTACAAATATAACCTGCGTTGCATAGAAAATCATACACTTCTACAGCAAGCTCTTTATTATCTTCAACAATTAAAACATTCATAAACCTAACATTTAAGCGCAATTAAAATTAATCAATTATAAAAAATGGAGTAGCGCATTATTAAAAAATTAACGAATGCAAAAAAGCTGATAAATTTCTTCATCAGCTTATTCAATCGCATTCTCATAATCATTATTCCTGTTTTGCCTTCGTTACAATGCTTCGAAAACAAAACGAGAGCAATTTTTATTTTTTAGCTTTTGCAGTTTCTGGCTTAGCAGCTTCTGGTTTGGCTGCCATTGGTTTTGCAGCTTCTGTTTTCGCTTTTTTATCAGATTTGTGTTTAGGATGTTTTGTCGCTTTTACTTCTTTTGCTGGAGCTGTTTTTCCATCTTTTGCAGGAAATGCGTGAATCATTGCACTTGTTCCTAAAACTGCCACTAGTAACATTAATAAATTTCTCATGATTTCTAATATTTATGAATTAATAATTTTTATTTTACAGATCAAAATTACCTTCTGAAAATGAAGCCTAAATGAAGAAATCACTGAATAAAAAATTTTAACTTGATATTAACGCTTTGCTGGTTTTCTACCACATAAGTTATATAAGTTCATTTAAATTAAACGGTAAAGATCTAGACGCACTGCAGTGCGTCTCTACTAAAATGAACTTATATAACTTATATCGTTCAAAAAATTAATTTTCGAAAACCAAATCGTTTTTTAAAACCCAATTGTTTATTTTTACAGACTAATATTTTTAATATGTCAACTCAAAAACGCCTTTTTCTTCTAGATGCTTATGCACTAATTTTTCGTGGTTATTATGCCTTTATAAAAAACCCGAGAATCAACTCAAAAGGAATGGATACATCTGCAATTATGGGTTTTATGAACTCACTTTTGGATGTTATTAAAAGAGAAAAACCAGATCATTTGGCCGTTGCTTTTGACAAAGGCGGCAGTCATGTAAGAACTGAAATGTTTGTTGAATACAAAGCAAACCGTGATGCTACACCAGAGGCAATTAAAATTGCCGTTCCCTATATTCAGGAATTATTAAAAGCCATGCACATTCCGATTATTGAACTTGAAGGTTGTGAAGCCGACGACTTAATTGGAACTATTGCAAAACAAGCAGAAAAACAAAATTACAAAGTCTTCATGGTAACGCCAGATAAGGATTTTGCTCAATTGGTTTCTGAAAATATCTTTATGTACAAGCCTGCCCGAATGGGTAACGGAATCGAAATTTGGGGTGTTCCTGAGGTTTTGGCAAAATTTGAGATTGAAAGACCTGAGCAAGTAATTGATTTTCTTGGAATGATGGGTGATGCTATCGATAATATTCCAGGATTACCAGGCGTTGGAGAAGTAACAGCTAAGAAGTTCCTGAAAGAATTTGGAACAATGGAAAACCTTTTAGAAAATACCCATTTACTAAAAGGGAAGATGAAAGAAAATATCGAAGCAAACAAAGAAAAAGGTATTCTTTCTAAAAAACTGGCAGCAATTATTACAGATTGTGATGTTGCTTTTAATGAAGAAGATTATGAGCTTTCTCGCCCAGATATCGAAAAAACAGATGCTATTTTTCAGGAATTAGAATTCAGAAGAATGGCTGAACAGTTTGACAATTTATTTAAAACAGACGGCACTCAGACTGCAACTTCAGATGCTAAACCAGCGAAAAAAGCAGCGGCTAAAAACGAAGATCAATTTGATCTTTTTGGAAGTTCAGATGAAGATGGAGATACAGATGCGCCGAGAACTTCTTTCTATAATACTTTAGAAAACACAGAACATTCGTATCAGACTGTTCAAGGTGATTTAGGAATTAAATTGCTTTTGCAAAATTTACAAAAACAGCCTTCGGTTTGTTTTGATACTGAAACAACAGGAATCGATGCGCTGCATGCAGAATTGGTCGGAATGTCTTTTGCTTATGAAAAAGGGAAAGCATTTTATGTTCCGTTTCCAGAAAATCAGGAAGAAGCAAAAATTTTAGTGGATAAATTTGTTCCGTTTTTTGAAAATGAAAATATTGAGAAAATCGGACAAAACTTAAAATACGATTTAAAAATCCTTTCTAATTACGGAGTTACTGTAAAAGGAAAACTTTTTGATACCATGATCGCTCATTATCTGATTAATCCAGATATGCGTCATAATATGGATATTTTGGCGGAAACGTATTTAAAATATTCTCCAAAATCTATTGAAACTTTAATTGGTAAAAAAGGAAAAAACCAGCTTACTATGCGCGATGTTCCTTTGGAAGACATTAAAGAATATGCTGCTGAAGATGCCGATATTACTTTACAATTAAAAGAAATCTTTACAACGCAATTAGATAAAACTGAAACGAAAAAGTTATTTGATGATATCGAAATTCCGTTAGTAAGCGTTTTAGCAGATATGGAAACGGAAGGTATTCGTTTAGATGTTGATTTCTTAAAAGGAATGTCAACAGAAATGGATGTCGAAATCAAATCTTTGGAACAAAAAATCTATGAAACGGCTGGAGAAAAGTTCAACTTAGCTTCACCAAAGCAGTTAGGAGATATTTTATTCGAAAAACTTAAAATTGGCGGAGCAAAACAAAAGAAAACTAAAACGGGTCAATATGCAACTGGTGAGGAAGTTTTGACTTATCTAGCAAATGACAACCCAATTGTAAAAGATATTTTGGATTGGCGTCAAATGGTAAAACTTCAGAGTACTTATATTTTGGCTTTACCAGAACAAGTTGACAAAAAGACTTTACGTGTTCACACCGATTATATGCAGGCGGTTGCGGCAACTGGTCGTTTGAGTTCTAACAATCCAAACTTGCAGAATATTCCAATTCGTACCGAAAGAGGACGTCAGATTCGTAAAGCTTTTGTCGCTCGCGATGAAAATTACACTTTAATCTCTGCCGATTATTCTCAAATTGAATTACGAATTATTGCAGCTTTAAGCGGAGAAGAAAATATGATTGCCGCTTTCCAAAACGGAGAAGATATTCACAGAGCTACAGCAGCAAAAGTATTTGACGTAGCTTTAGAAGAAGTTTCGCGCGAGCAAAGAAGTAATGCTAAAACAGTAAACTTCGGAATTATCTATGGTGTTTCTGCTTTTGGTTTGAGCAACCAGACTTCGCTTTCTAGAAGTGAAAGTGCCGCTTTGATTGATGCTTATTACAAAACATATCCGCGTCTTAAATCTTATATTTCAGAGCAAGTAGATTTTGCAAGAGAAAAAGGTTATGTACAGACTATTTTAGGTCGTCGCAGATATTTAAAAGATATTAACTCTGCAAATGCTGTTGTTAGAAGCGCCGCTGAACGAAATGCCGTAAACGCACCAATTCAAGGAAGTGCTGCCGATGTGATCAAAATTGCTATGATCAACATTCATAAAAAACTTCGTGACGAAAACTGGAAATCTAAAATGTTGCTTCAAGTGCATGATGAGCTTGTGTTCGATGTTCACAACGATGAACTCGAAAAAATCCAACCTATGATTAAACACGAAATGGAAAATGCATTTAAAATGTCGGTTCCTTTAGAAGTTGAAATTGGTCTAGGAAAAGACTGGTTAGAAGCGCACTAAAAATTAAATTACCTTAATATTATAAAAAGCCATTCGAATTGAATGGCTTTTTTTATTCAACAAAATAAGCCCCTTTTAAATATGTAAGATTTTTACTTTTATTACATTTGCGGTTTAAATTAAAAAGAAGTTAAAATGAAAAAAAGGTTGTTGTACCTATTTATATTTTATTCGACAATTTCATTTTGTCAAGAGAAAATTTATTATTTGGAAGGAACTTTAGGTAAAAGCACCATTTTCATGACGGTGCAGGTTTATAAATCGGATAGAGAAACTAGTTTAAATGCCGTTTATTTCTATAAAAACTCGCTAAAAGATATTAAACTGGAAGGAAAACTAAAAGACAGCAACAATTTTACTTTCTATTTTAAGCCTGGAGATATTGTTAGTGAAAAATTTTATCTGAAAAAATCAGGCAATACTTTTGATGGTTTTTGGTATGATGCGAAAAACAAACAATTGGCTGTTACACTTAAGCCTGTAAATTTTGACAATTACAAATCGAATATCAAAATTAGATTTGATGACGAACGTTTAAATTTGGTGAAATATAAATTTCTTGAATTTAAAAAACAGAAGACCACACTTTACAACAACAAAGAATTTGTTTGGTATTCTGAAAAACATTGCGACTCAGATTTCTTTAGATTGGGAACTAATTTTTCTGAGAAAAACAAAACCTTGATTAATCCGATTTTAGAGCAAATTCATATCGAAAATACCTTAAGTCAGCTTGGTTGTTCTTCTAGTTTTGAATATAGCAATGGGCAAGGAATAGAAAGCAACACCACAATAAATTATTTAAATGTAAATTTGTTAGGCTTTCAAACTTCTGATTATTGGTACTGCGGAGGCGCGCATCCAGATTTTGGAAGCAGCGGTTATTTAATCGATTTAAACAACGGAAAAAAATATGGAATTGACGATATTCTTGCTTTCGATAAAAGTGTAACTGGAGACAGCGAAAATAATTTTGATGCTTACTCTAAATACCGAAGCGATTATTTTGCACCTAAATTACTTGCTGTAATTAATTCTCAGCAACATTTTGAAAAGCCAAAAAATGAAGATGATTATTGTGATTACACCAATGAAGAATACTGGGATTTTCCGTCTTGGAATTATACAGAAAAAGGAATTGAGTTTACTCCTATCTTTTATAGAGCCGCAAGATCCTGCGAAGAATCTTTTTTAGTTCCGTTTGAGAAGTTAAAAAACTACAAGAATCCGAAATTTCCTTATGAGTTTAAATAAAAAAAATCCCTTCGCTATGAAGGGATTTTTTAGTTTTATTTTTTTCGAGTTGATTCTCTTTCTTTCAATTTTGTCTTGATTACGATTGTTTCGTATTCTGAAACTGTTCCTTCTGGCTCTTCCAATCTTTCGATTAATCTTTTCGCAGCCACTTCTCCAATTTCAACTCCATGCTGACTTACTGTAGTCAAACTAGGTGATAAACGTCTTGAAGCCAAAATACCATCTGCAAAACCAATAATAGAAATATCTTCTGGAACTCTGTAGCCTTTTTTCAAACTTACTCTTAAAGCGGCAACCGAATCATTTTCGTCTAAAGCAAAAATTCCGTCAATTTTATGATCAAAAATGGAATCAATTCTTGCTTTCATGTCATCTTCAGAATCAGTACGAAGAATAATTTTTTCGTTAACCGGAATATTATTGTCTGCTAAAGCTTTCAAATATCCGTCTGCTCTCAATTTTCCAACACTTAAATTATCTACAGAAGAAATTAAAGCAATGTTTTTACATCCTAAATTAATTAAATGTTGAGTCGAGTTTAATGCTGAATCAAAATCGTCTACAACAACTTTATCGCAATCTACTTCATCCGCAATACGATCAAACATCACAATTGGCGTTCCGTCACTAATGATTTCAGAGAAATGATTATAGTCTTGAAGTTTTTGAGCTTCTTGAGAAACCGAAAGAATAAACCCGTCAATAGTTCCATTACTCAGCATTTCAAGTGTATGAATTTCTTTTTCCAAAGACTCATTAGAAATACAAGTAATTACATTATAACCTTTTTTATCAGCTACTTTCTCAATACCGCTAAAAACTTTCGCAAAGAAAGAATTTAGAATATTAGGAATAATTACCCCAATCGTTTTTGTTTTACGATTCTTAAGATTCAAACCAATAACATTCGGCTTATAATTTTTGAGTTTGGCATACTCTTTAATCTTCACCTTGGTTTGTTCACTAATTTCCGGACTGTCATTCAATGCTTTAGACACAGTCGAAACAGAAACACCCAGTTCCTTCGCAATTTGTTTTAGAGTTGCTTTAGCTTTCATCCAATTGAATTTTATGTAATTAATACAAATATAGTAGAATTACCTAAAATAAAACAAAAACAAGCCATTAGTATTTAAAAATATACGTCATTTCGAAATAATAATTAATTAAACGGATATTCTAAAACCGAACTTACTAAAATCTCGTTAATATCTAAATACCAATTAACTAACCAATGTTGTTAACCTAATAAAAAACTTGATTATGAAAAACGAAGTTAAAATTCATGAAGTTGACCCTTCACTGAATAGCAGAAGGAGCTTTCTTAAGCTCAGTGGATTAACATTAGTGACCACAGGTTTGGTTTTAGCTGGCTGCAGCGACAATGACAACGATAATGACATGCCAGACAATTCTTTACCTGGAATAAGAAATGGCGTTTTTGATTTAGGCTCTGGAGATTTTGGAGTATTGACTTACGCATATGCTCTGGAACAACTAGAAGCCGACTTTTATACCAAAGTAGTAAATGCTAGTAGTTTTAACTCTGCCTTTAGCAGCCTTGAAAGAGAAGTTTTAACAGATTTGTATCATCATGAAGTGGTTCACAGAGACTTTTTTAAAGCTACTTTAAATGCATTGCTCCCAAATCCGAGTTCTCAATTGCTTCCTTCCCTAGCCTTTAATTATGGCTCTTTAAATTTCAATAGCCGAACTGAAGTTTTAGCTACTGCAAAAGCATTAGAAGATACAGGCGTTGCCGCTTATAATGGCGCTGGAAAATTGATTAAAACAGCTGATTATTTATTATTGGCAGGAAAAATTGTTTCTGTCGAAGCGAGACACGCCTCTGCGATTAGAAGTTTGATTAATCCGAATTCTAAAGATTTTGCCGGAGATGATATTGTAAATATGTCAACAGGTTTAGATGATGCAAAAGATCCTTCTAAAATCCTGCCGATTGCTGCTGGTTTTATCACTACGAAATTCACAGCTAAATACTTACCATAATCTTAACCGCTAAAACTTAGAAATTATGAACATTTTAAAATTTATAGAATCCTTTACTGATGATAATTTAATAAATAGTACTGGTTCTCGAAGAGACAGTTTTTCACAGTTTGGGAATATCGGAAAAAATTTAGCTTTAGCTTCTATTCCTTTTGGATTATCAGCTCTAACTAATAAAGCTTTCGCAAAAGACATCACAGCAACACCTGCAACTCCAATTGGAGCTTTGCAATTTGCTTTGACCTTAGAATATCTTGAAAACGAATTTTATGCCATGGCATTAGATTCTGGAGTAATTCCAGCTTCTGAAAATAGCGGAAGAGATTTAAAAGTATTTCAACAAATTGCAGATCACGAAGCAGATCATGTGAAATTTTTAATTGCAGGATTAGGCGGTACAGCCAGTCCAAACTTTGTTCCAAAACCAACTTTTGACTTTACAGTTGGAGGCGCTTTTGATCCTTTTAATGATTATCCAACATTTTTAGCTTTGGCACAAGCCTTTGAAGATACTGGAGTTAGAGCATATAAAGGACAAGCCGCAAATTTAATTACGACACCCGATTTATTGACCGCAGCATTGCAAATTCATTCTGTTGAAGCACGTCATGCTTCAGAAGTTAGAAGATTACGAGGTTTAAAAGGATGGATTTCAAACGCAGAACGAGGAGCAGGAATGCCAGCAGCAACTCAAGCCGTTTACGATGGTGAAGGTGTAACGATGCAGGCAGGATTTAATACCGCAAGCGCGTTTGGCGCAGCAGCAGGCTCAGAAGCTTATGATGAGCCACTTACAACACAACAAGTAGTTGATATTGCCAATATATTTATTGTATAATTGATTTTTTTCCTAAATAATTAACCGTCTTTACTTTATTGTAGAGGCGGTTTTTTTATTGTTTAATTAATTAAAAAACTGAAGTCCTGATTTTCAGCAGATAAAATATTCTTTCAGGTATTTGGTTTTAAAATAATTAATTGTACTTTTGCATCCCCTTTATTGGGGATGGAATGTTTAATTAAAATAATATTATGGACGCATTAAGCTACAAAACAGTTTCAGCAAGTAAAGCCACTGTAACTAAAGAGTGGATTGTTGTTGACGCTGAAGGTCATAACTTAGGACGTCTTGCTTCAAAGGTTGCAATGATCTTAAGAGGTAAGTACAAACCAAGTTACACACCGCACGTTGACTGTGGAGATAACGTAATTGTTATCAACTCAGAAAAAATTAACCTTACAGGTACAAAATTGAATGACAAAATTTACATGCGTCATACAGGTTACCCAGGAGGACAAAGAACTTTAACTGCTAAAGTATTGCAAGCTAAAAACCCTGCATTATTAGTAGAAAAAGCTGTAAAAGGTATGTTACCTAAAAACAAATTAGGAGCTGAACTTTTTAGAAATCTAAATGTTGTTGTAGGATCTGAGCACACTCACGGAGCTCAAAAACCTAGAACTGTTAACCTAAATGATCTTAAGTAATGGGAGTTATTCACAAAATCGGTAGAAGAAAAACCGCTGTTGCACGTGTTTACGTTTCTGAAGGAACTGGAAACATCACTGTAAACAAAAAAGAATTCGCAACTTACTTTCCAACTGCAACTTTACAGTACAAAGTTTTACAACCGCTTTCTATGACAGAAAACGCTGGTAACTTTGACGTAAAAGTAAACGTTTACGGAGGTGGTACAACTGGTCAGGCAGAAGCTGTAAGAATGGCATTAGCACGCGTAATGTGTGAAGTTAACGCTGAAAACAGAGGAATCCTTAAACCAGAAGGTTTATTAACAAGAGACCCAAGAATGGTTGAACGTAAGAAATTCGGTCAGAAGAAAGCTCGTAAGAGATTCCAATTCTCTAAACGTTAATATTACCTGTCTTGTTCAGATGGGACAAGACATTATCAATTATTTATTGAAATTAAAAAACACAGTTATTGTTGCTCTCCTATCGAGGTAGGATATAGTTTAGCATCTAAATGTATAAAGCCAGAGAAATCGCCATTTATACATTGCTAATCAACAGAACGTAAACTAGTACAAAAATGGCAAACAAAATAGAAGTAAAAGAATTACTAGAAGCAGGTGTTCACTTCGGACACATGACTAGAAAATGGGATCCAAATATGGCTCCTTACATTTATATGGAGCGTAATGGTATTCACATTATCAATCTATATAAAACTGCAGCTAAAATTGAAGAAGCTAACGAAGCTTTGAAAAAAATCGCTGCATCAGGTAGAAAAATCTTATTCGTAGCTACCAAAAAACAAGCTAAAGACATCGTTGCTGATAAAGCAAAAGCTGCAAACATGCCTTACATCACTGAAAGATGGCCAGGTGGAATGTTGACTAACTTCGTAACTATCAGAAAGGCAGTTAAAAAAATGTCTTCTATCGATAAAATGAAGAAAGATGGTACTTTCAACACTTTATCTAAAAAAGAGCGTTTACAAGTTGATCGTCTACGTGCTAAATTAGAGAAAAACTTAGGTTCAATTGCTGATATGTCTAGACTACCTGCAGCATTGTTCGTAGTAGATATCAAAGCTGAACACATCGCAATAAAAGAAGCTCAAAAATTAAACATTCCAGTTTTCGCAATGGTTGATACGAATTCTGACCCAAGAGAGGTTGATTACGTGATTCCTGCAAATGATGACGCTTCTAAATCAATTGACAAAATTTTATCTTTAGTGACTACTGCAGTAATCGAAGGTCTTTCTGACAGAGGTGCTGAAAAAGAAGTTGAAGCTGCTGAAGAAGCTCCTGCTGTTGAGGCTGAAGCTGCTCCTGCAACTGAAGAATAAATCAAATTTTAAATTCCAAATTTTAAATTCCAAATTCCAAAATACAAAATTAAAAACGTTATGTTGATAATTTAATAAAATTGGAGTTTGGGATTTAGAAGATGGAATTTTTACTTTTAACATTAAAATTCAAAATATTATGGCAACAATTACTGCTGCAGACGTAAATAAATTAAGACAATCTACAGGTGCCGGAATGATGGACTGTAAAAAAGCTTTAGTTGAAGCTGATGGAGATTTCGATAAAGCGATCCAAGTTCTTAGAGAAAAAGGACAAAAAGTTGCTGCTAACCGTTCTGACCGTGACTCTTCTGAAGGAGCTGCTGTTTCTTTTATCAATGCTGACAACACTAAAGGAGCTATCATCACTTTGAACTGCGAAACTGACTTCGTAGGTAAAAATGAGGCTTTCGTTACTTTAGCTAAAGATTTAGTTGAAAGAGCTATCAACTTCTCTTCTAAAGAAGAATTTTTAGCTTCTGATTTCAACGGAATTACTGTTGCTGAGAAATTAATCGAGCAAACAGGAGTTATCGGTGAGAAAATCGAAATCGGTGGTTTCGAAATTTTAGAAGGTGCTTTCGTTGGATCTTACGTTCACGTTAACAAAATTGCTGCTTTAACAGCTATTTCTGCTCCAATCGCTAACGCTGAGACTTTAACAAAAGACGTTTCTATGCAAGTTGCTTCTATGGGAGCTGACACATTATCTTACAAAGATTTTGATCCTGCTTTCGTTGAATCTGAACTTGCTGCTCGTATTGCTGTAATCGAAAAAGATAATGAAGAAGCTGCACGTTTAGGAAAAACTTTAAAAAATGTTCCTAAATACATCTCTTTCTCTCAATTAACTCCTGAAGTTATCAAACAAGCTGAAGAAGATGCTAAAGCTGAATTAAAAGCTGAAGGAAAACCAGAGCAAATCTGGGACAAAATTCTTCCAGGAAAAGTTCAACGTTTCATTTCTGATAACACTACTTTAGATCAAGAAAAAGCTTTATTAGATCAAAACTTCATCAAAGATGACAGTAAAAAAGTTGGTGATTACGTTAAAGGATTCAATGTTGAAATCACTGGTTTCAAAAGAGTTACTTTAGGTTAATATATTATTTTCAATATTAAAAAGCCCGAATATTTAGTTATTCGGGCTTTTTTATTTCATTTAATTTTCAACTGTAAAGTTTCTCGCTCGCATCAACGCATCCGATTTTGGAGCATGTCCTCTAAAATTCTCGTACATTTCTTCGTTATCAATAGTGTTTCCAACGCTTAAAACTGTTTTATAAAGACGTTCTGAAATATTCTTATCAAACGGTCCATTTGCTTCCAGAAAAGCCTCATAAGCATCTGCATTAATCACATCTGCCCACAAATAACTGTAATATCCTGCCGCGTACCCATCGCTTGAAAAAATATGAGCAAACTGCGGAATTCTATGTCGCATCACAATTTCTGAAGGCATGTTAATTTCACTTAAAATCTTCTTTTCAAACGCATGCGGATCAATAGTTTCGGTTGTCAAATGCAGTTTCATATCAACAAACGAACTTGAAATCGTTTCTACTGTTGCAAAACCTTCATTAAAATTCGCCGCTTTCCCGATTCTTTCCACCAATGATTGAGACAAAGGTTCGTTTGTTTTATAATGAAGCGCAAACTTATTTAAAACCTCTGAAGTTGCTAACCAATGCTCCAACAACTGCGATGGAAATTCGACATAATCTCTAGCAACCGAAGTTCCTGAAAGACTCGGATATGTCACATCAGAACACAATCCGTGCAATGCGTGGCCAAATTCGTGAAATAAAGTTGTTGCATCATCCCACGAAATTAAGACAGGTTCGTTACTGCTCCCTTTAATAAAATTGCAGTTGTTTGACACAATTGGAAGCACATTTCCTTTTATTTTCTGTTGATCTCTATGTGAATTCATCCAAGCCCCAGAGCGCTTACCCACACGTGCGTAAGGGTCAAAATACCACAAACCAATTGGCTCTCCAGTATTTTTATTATTCACTTCCCAAACACGAACATCGGGATGATACACAGGAACATCAAATAATTGTTTGAAACCTAAATCAAACAATTCGCCCGCCGTCCAGAACATTCCTTCTCGTAAATTCTCTAATTGCAGATATTGCTTAATTTCATTCTGATCTAAATCGTATTTTGCTTTTCGCACTTTCTCTGCATAAAAACGGTAATCCCAAGGTTGGATTTTAAAATTACATCCTTCATTATCAACCATTTCCTGCATCGCTGAAACATCATTTTTCACTTTCTCCACTGCGGGTTTCCATACAGAATTCATCAAATCAAGTGTTTTCTGAGGATCTTTAGCCATTTTGTTAGACAAACTCCATTCAGCAAAATTGGCAAAGCCTAAAATTTTAGCTTTTTCTGCTCTTAAGTTTAAGATAGAAACAAGCGTTTCATTTGTGTCATTTTCGTTCTTATTATCGCCTCGTTTTACAAAAATATCAAACGCTTTTTCTCTTAAATCTCTTTGATTAGAGAAAGTCAAAAAAGGTTCTATCGAAGATCTTGTATTTCCAATACATCCTAGAACACTCAAATTTCTTTCTTTCGCTTCTGCGATAGCGGCATTTTTGAATTCTTCGGGCAAACCGTCAAAATCAGCTTCTGTTTTTAATTCTATAAATTGATCGTTTTCTTCTGCCAACAATTTTTGGCTGAAAGCAGTAAAAAGTCCTGCCAATTCCTGATTTATTTTAGCAACTTTATTTTTATCCTCTTCATTTAACTCTGCTCCTTCTCTAACAAAATCAGTGTAATACAACCAAAGCAAACGTTGTTGTTCCTTCGTTAAATTACTCTTTTCGTCTGATTTGTATAAAGCTTCAATTCTAGAAAATAATTTCTCGTTTTGATACAGTTTATCACTAATTTCAGCCAATTTTGGCGACATTTCGGTGTCAACAATATTAAACTCTGGAGTGCTTAAATTGGATCTATAAATACCATAAACAGCATGAATTCGATCCAATTTTTCACCAGAAAGCTCTAAAGCTTTGATTGTATTTTCAAAAGTCGGCTTTTCCGAATTATTTGTGATTGCATCAATTTCTTCTAATTTTTCCTCAATAGCGAATTCTATTGCTGGCTTAAAATCTGAAACTTTATATGTTGTAAAATCCGGAATTCCTCCATAAGGCCCCGTCCAATCTCTCAACAATGGATTATTTAACTCTATTGGTGTTTTCATAACAAATACATTAATTAAAATCTGTGCAAAATCTGATTATCAAAAAATGCAACAGCATCTCAAAATTAACCAATCGAACGCAAACTTCATATTTAAACAGATTATAAAAATTAATCGGTTTTTAAGATTTAAAAGAAATAGTTTATTTTTGAAATATCAATACTAAAAATCAAATGTTTAAAACCAGAAAAGAAATTGTTTTTGTAATTTTATCAGGAATATTTATAACCAATGCTGTTGTTGCTGAGCTAATTGGAGGAAAACTTATCCAAGTTGGCCCTTTTGTAATGAGTATCGGAATTTTGCCTTGGCCAATCGTATTTCTAACTACCGATTTGATCAATGATCATTTTGGTGAAAAAGGTGTAAAAAAGCTTTCTTTCATAACTGCATGCTTGATTGCTTATGCTTTTTTAATACTTTTTATGGCAATTACCATTCCGGCTGCAAAAGGAATCAGTCCTGTAAATGACGATCAATTTCAGGCAGTATTTGGACAGAGCATGTGGATTATAATTGGAAGTTTAATTGCCTTTATGGCTTCTCAGCTTATCGACGTTTGGATTTTTTGGTTTTTCAAAAACAGAACTGGCGAAAAGAAAATATGGCTGAGAGCAACCGGTTCGACCGTGATTTCGCAATTATTTGATTCTTTTATTGTTTTAGGAATCGCTTTTTGGCTTCCTGGAAAAATTGATTTTGAAACCTTTATATCTTCAGGTTTAATAGGATATACTTTTAAGTTAGCTATAGCCATTATATTAACGCCTGCAATTTATTTAGGACATTATTTGATTAAAAAATATTTGGACGAAGATCCTGCACATAAGGGATAAAAAAACTATTTAGGTCATGAAAAAAAATTGCTTGCTTATTTTATTCTCTGTTACCTATTTCTTTTTCAGCTGTGGCAATGACGAAAAAAAACAGCCCAAAAAAGTCATTCAGCCTGTCAATAAATTGACGCCAGCCACTGTGAAAACAAATCCCAAAGTTTCTTCAAAAAGCATCATTGCTTCAAAAGAGTTTAGTTCGAAAAAAACTGTTGCTCCAAAAAATCCATTTTCAGTTAAAAGTCCAATAGAGGTTAATGCATTAAGTCCTCAAATAACACATCATGCTGCAAGTCAGCCAATCTCAATAAAAAAAGAAGTTAACGAAGAATTATTGAATTTTGTCAATGTTCGCAAAATATTAGCCAAATGCAAAATGGGCCAGACTATGACTCAAAAGCAGTTAACAGAACATTTTGAAATTCCAGAAGAAGCGGTTAAACTAGTAAAAAGCGTAACCAAAACAGCTGAAAATGAATTATCAGTAAAATGGCAGTCGACTTGGCTTGTCGAAAAAGTATCTGACGCCGAACTTGAAGATGGCAAAATGAAAGTAGTTTTTAAGGCCAACAAAATGTACACTTCTGGGAATGCGATTGGCATTAAATACAATAGAAAAATTTACAACAATCTTGTTATAGTTGGTCGTTCGGCATATATTCCGAGTGTAAAAGGATACAGCTGGCAGATTGGAAGATAATAATGAAGATAATTTTATAAAACCTCAAACTAAATAGTGAGTGGTTTTATTCTTAGAAAAAACAAATGGAACCAATAAGATGCGGCTGGTGCACTTCCAGCGATTTATATAAAAAATATCACGACGAAGAATGGGGCGTTCCCGTTTATGACGACCCGACTTTATTCGAATTTTTAATTCTTGAAACCTTTCAAGCCGGTTTGAGTTGGATTACGATTTTAAACAAAAGAGAAAACTTCAGAGCCGCTTTTGATTATTTCGATTATGAAAAAATGGCTAATTATTCTGAAGATAAAATCGAAGAATTAATGCAGAATACTGGAATTATTCGGAACAAATTAAAAATTAAAGCCGCCGTTTCCAATGCTCAAGCTTTTATGAAAGTGCAGGAAGAATTTGGAACTTTCTCTGATTATATTTGGAAATATACGGATGGAAAGCCAATCATAAACAATCTGAAAAATTCTAAAGATGCTCCGGCTACTACTCCGCTTTCAGATGAAATCAGCAAAGATTTAAAGAAACGCGGATTTAAATTTGTTGGCTCAACCGTTATCTACGCGCACATGCAAGCAACCGGAATGGTCAATGATCATACGGAAGATTGCTTTACGCGCAAAAAATAGTTTCCAGTCGTAGTCGCAGTTTTCAGTATTTTGGATCCAGTTAAAAACTGAAAACTGAAAACCGAGACTGAAAACTTAAAAAAAAACATTACATTTGCTTCACACTTTAGGGGTGTCTACAAACTTGTAGGCTGAGATTTTACCCTCTGAACCTGATCTAGTTCATACTAGCGTAGGGAAAAGTAAGATGACTTCTGCGCGCATTTTTATGCGTTCTTGTAGCCATTCCTAAGGTGTATCTATACACTAAACTCAACAAGGAATGGAACTAAAAATCAACCAACAAACCAAAATTTTCAATGCTGAATCGCTAAGCGTTCAATCATTGCTCGATCTAGAAATTCCGCAAAATCAAAACGGAATCGCTGTTGCTGTCAACAATACTGTTGTTCCAAAAACCAAATGGAACGAATTCTTCGTACGCGAAACTGACGATATTTTGATTATTTCTGCTACACAGGGAGGTTAAATTCCAATTTAAAATTCCAATTTCCAATTTATCATTACGAATAAACACAATCAGAGTTAACCTGAAACTTGAAACCTGAAACAAAAATCAACAAAAATGAAAGAAGAACAAATATCCAGAACCCCGTTTCCGAATTCTAAAAAAGTATATATCGATGGAGAAATTCATCCGATAAAAGTTGCTATGCGCGAAATTGCTTTGAGCGATACTAAACTTTCTAATGGAGGAATTGAGAAAAATCCACCCGTAACCGTTTACGATACTTCGGGCGCTTATACAGATCCTAATATTGAAATTGATATTAGAAAAGGATTGCCGCGCTTACGCGAAAGTTGGATTCTTGACCGAAATGATGTTGAAATTTTAGGCGAAATAACTTCTGATTATGGCCAAAGCCGATTGAAAGATGAAAGCTTGAATCATCTTCGTTTTGAGTATTTACATCAGCCAAAACGTGCTAAAAAAGGCGCTAACGTAACGCAATTGTATTACGCCAAACAAGGAATCATTACTCCTGAAATGGAATATATCGCGATCCGTGAAAATCAGCGAATTGAACTTTTAAACGAACAGACCAAAGCAATGCAATGCCAACACGGCGGAAATAGTTTTGGCGCAAACACTCCAAAAAATAAAATTACTCCAGAATTTGTTCGTTCTGAAGTAGCTTGTGGAAGAGCTATTATTCCAAATAATATCAACCATCCTGAAAGCGAACCAATGATTGTGGGTCGAAATTTCTTGGTAAAAATCAATGCGAATATTGGAAATAGTGCGGTGACTTCGAGCATTGAAGAAGAAGTTGAAAAAGCCGTTTGGGCTTGCCGTTGGGGAGCTGACACAATAATGGATTTATCTACAGGAAAAAACATTCATGAAACCAGAGAATGGATTATCAGAAATTCTCCTGTTCCAATTGGCACTGTTCCAATTTATCAGGCATTAGAAAAAGTAAAAGGAATCGCCGAAGATTTAACTTGGGAAATTTTCCGTGACACTTTGATTGAACAAGCAGAACAAGGTGTTTCGTATTTTACGATTCATGCAGGAGTTTTACTTCGCTATATTCATTTAACGGCAAATCGTGTTACTGGAATTGTTTCGCGAGGCGGGTCAATTATGGCAAAATGGTGTTTATTCCATCATAAAGAAAACTTTTTATATACTCATTTTGAGGAAATCTGCGAAATCATGAAACAATACGATGTTGCTTTTTCTCTTGGAGATGGTTTGCGTCCGGGTTCGATTGCAGATGCTAATGATGCTGCTCAATTTGCTGAATTGGAAACTTTAGGTGAGTTGACAAAAATCGCTTGGAAACACGATGTTCAGGTTTTCATTGAAGGCCCAGGACACGTTCCGATGCACATGATTAAAGAAAACATGGACAAACAATTAGAACATTGCCATGAAGCTCCGTTTTATACTTTAGGCCCTTTAACTACAGATATTGCACCTGGTTACGATCATATCACTTCGGCAATTGGTGCAGCTATGATTGGCTGGTACGGTTGTGCGATGTTGTGTTATGTAACACCAAAAGAACATCTTGGTTTACCAAATAAAAAAGATGTAAAAGACGGCGTAATCACATATAAAATTTCTGCTCATGCTGCCGATTTGGCGAAAGGTCATCCGGGCGCACAATATCGTGATAACGCGTTGAGTAAAGCACGTTTTGAATTCCGTTGGGAAGATCAATTTAATTTGGCTTTAGATCCAGATACGGCACGAGAATTCCACGATGAAACACTTCCGGCAGATGGTGCAAAAGTGGCGCATTTCTGTTCGATGTGCGGACCAAAATTCTGTTCTATGAAAATATCTCAGGAAATTAGAGATGTCGCTGCAGCAGAAAAAGGAATGCAGGAGAAATCAGAAGAATTTATTGAACAGGGTAAAGAGATTTATATTTAGAAAATAGAGGAAAGAAGCTAGAAGAAAGATATGATTGTGATAACTAATCCTTTTTTTGTTGAAGATGAAATAGATATTCTTAATTCTTTGTTTGAAGAAGGATTGTCTTTGCTTCATATCAGAAAACCTGATTTTTCGGAGTTGGAAATGGTGCAGTTTATTCATCAGATAAAAATGGAATTTCGAGCTAATTTGGTTTTGCATAGTCATCATCATTTGGCAGAGGATTTTGGTATTGAAAGATTTCATTTTTCTGAAAAAGAAAGAAAAATTCTTATCGATTTTCCTGCAAGTTTTTCAAAATCTTGTAGGTCTAAATCAACATCAACACATTCAATTGAAGATTTTAATTCTCTTGAAAATTTTGATTATGCTTTTCTAAGTCCCGTTTTCACGAGCATTTCTAAAGAAAATTATCATCCTAAAATTGATCTTTTTTCAGCAATAAAATCAAGAACAAATCATAAAGCAAAAATGGTCGCTTTAGGCGGAATTGATTCAGAAAACATTCAAAAAGTCTTAGAAAATGGCTTTGATGATTTCGCGCTTTTAGGAAATATTTGGAAGAATGAAAACCCATTAAAACAATTTAAATTATGTCAACAGATCGTCCTTTCGTACTCACAATCGCAGGTTTAGATCCGTCTGGTGGCGCTGGGATTTTGGCTGATGTCAAAACATTTGAACAGCACAAAGTGACTGGTTTTGCTATTTCGACAGCGAACACAATCCAGACTGAAAATCAGTTTTACGAGATTCAATGGACTGATTTAAGTTTTGTAATTCGTTCCATCGAAACGCTATTTTTAAACTATAAAATCAACGTAGTAAAAATTGGAATTGTCTCTTCTTTATATGATTTAAACCGAATTGTTTCGACTATAAAAATGCTTTCTCCTTCGACTAAAATTGTTTGGGATCCAGTTTTGAAATCGACCACAAAATTTGAATTTATGAATATTGAAGATCGTATAGATTTAAATAAAATACTTTCGAAAATCGATTTGATAACGCCAAATTATCATGAAGCCAAAATTCTGTTTCCTGATTTTATTTCGAAAGAAAATGAATTTTCAACAAACGTTTTGTTGAAAGGTGGACATAATGAAAAAGCCTTGGGAACTGATCATTTATTTCTAAAAGATGAAGTTTTAGAATTGCTCCCATCAGAAAAAAACTGCTTTGAAAAACACGGTTCAGGTTGTGTGCTTTCTTCTGCAATTGCTTCCAATTTAGCTTTAAATCAGACAATAAAGGAAGCCTGTAAAAATGCTAAAATCTATATCGAAAATTACCTGAGTTCAACATCAACTTTAATCGGATATCATTATGTATAGCAAACTTCAATATATCTCGCAGGGCGAAACTATCGAAAAACAATTGTACAACATTCATCAGGCGCTTGACGCGGGCTGTAATTGGGTGCAAATGCGTTTTAAAAACCAAACCCAAAAAGACGCTTTCATTTTAGCGGAAGCGGTAAAACCTTTATGCGAAAAGTACAATGCCAATTTTATTGTAAACGACAATTTACATCTTACCAAAGAAATAGATGCTGACGGCGTTCATTTAGGTTTAACCGATACCAAAATCGACGAAGCACGAGCTTTTTTAGGCATTTCAAAAGTGATTGGAGGAACCGCCAATACTTATGAAGACATTCAAAATCATGTCAAAAATGGCTGCGATTATATTGGTTTGGGGCCTTTTAGATTTACTGTTACAAAAGAAAAATTAAGTCCGATTTTAGGATTATCGGGCTATTTTGATATTCTTCAAAAACTGAAAAAAAACAAAATAGAAATTCCAGTTTATGCTATTGGAGGCATCACATTGCGAGATGTAAGTCCGTTAATGGAGACTGGAATTCATGGAATTGCCGTTTCTGGAATCATTACCGAAAGTGATGAGAAAGAAAAATTAATTCAACAGATAAACGAAAAATTATATGCAAACATCATTGTTTAATATAGGAGACAAAACCTTTAAATCCCGCTTGTTTCTTGGAACGGGAAAATTTGGTTCGAATGAAGAAATGGAAAGCGCCATTTTGGCTTCAGAAAGCGAATTGGTTACCGTTGCCTTAAAACGCATCGACTTGGAAACCGATACTGATGCTATTTTATCACATTTAAAACATCCAAACATCAATTTATTACCGAATACTTCGGGAGCGCGAAATGCCAAAGAAGCTGTTTTCGCGGCACAATTGGCACGCGAAGCACTAGAAACCAATTGGGTAAAACTGGAAATTCATCCAGACCCAAAATATTTAATGCCCGATCCAATTGAAACTTTAAAAGCAACGGAAGAATTGGCAAAATTGGGTTTTATTGTACTTCCGTACATTCACGCCGATCCTGTTTTATGCAAGCATTTAGAAAGCGCGGGAACTTCTGCCGTTATGCCTTTAGGTTCACCAATTGGAAGTAACAAAGGTCTAAAAACCATTGATTTTCTGGAAATTATTATTGAACAAAGTACGGTTCCAGTCATCGTCGACGCGGGAATTGGAGCTCCTTCTGACGCTGCGAAAGCAATGGAAATTGGTGCCGATGCTGTTTTGGTGAACACTGCAATTGCGGTTGCTGGAAATCCGAAATTAATGGCTGAGGCTTTTAAGGAAGCTGTTATTGCAGGAAGAAAGGCTTTTGAGGCTAAGGTAGCCAATCAGCAAAATTATGCTTCGGCTTCTAGTCCTTTGACTTCTTTTCTTTATGAGTAATTTTTTTGTTTCACGCAGATTTGGCAGATTTAAGCAGATTTAAATTGATTTTTTATCATTCAAACTTGCGCTAATCGATTTAAAAAAAAAAGAAAG
Source organism: Flavobacterium sp. HJSW_4 (assembly GCF_042436695.1). NCBI lineage: Bacteria > Pseudomonadati > Bacteroidota > Flavobacteriia > Flavobacteriales > Flavobacteriaceae > Flavobacterium > Flavobacterium sp. HJSW_4. The sequence goes on along the minus strand of NZ_JBHNPP010000018.1, from coordinate 85,655 downwards.
AAAATTCTTTATTTTTATACATTTGACATAAATTAAAGAATTATGACTGAGAATGAAATATCGTATCTGATTAGGGGAGCAATTTTTAAAGTATATAACAATTTAGGGCCAGGTTTGTTTGAATCTGTTTATGAAAGTGCTTTGTTTTATGAATTAGAAAAACTGGAATTAAAAGTTTTGAAACAAGTTGAAATTATAATTCCATATGAAGAAATAACATTAGACCCTGCATTTAGGATTGATATTTTAGTTGAAAACAAAGTAATAATTGAATTAAAATCAGTAGAAGATTTAGCGCCAATTCACTATAAACAATTAGAAACATATTTAAGATTAACGCAAAAGAAATTAGGCTTGCTGGTAAATTTCAATACAACAAACATTCTTACTGATATTAAAAGAATTGCCAATAAAATCTAATCGGTAGATTATAAAAATAAAATCATTATTAATCTGCTTAAATCTGTAAAATCTGCGTGAAACCAAAATAAAATGAAAACATTTAAATCCATTTTCGAGCAATACAATTGGGATGAAATCCAATCCAGAATATACAAAACCACATCAAAAGATGTCGAACGAACTTTGGCTAAAACCAAATACAATCTCGATGATTTTTTGATTCTGATCTCTCCTATTGCTCAAGATTATTTAGAGCAAATGGCACAAAAATGTCACGAAATTACCAAGAAACGTTTTGGAAAAACCATTCAAATGTACGCTCCGCTTTATTTGAGCAACGAATGCCAAAATATCTGTACTTATTGCGGATTTAGTTTAGACAATAAAATCAAACGAAAAACACTTACTGATGCCGAAATTAAACTCGAAGTTGAAGCCTTAAAAAATACGGGGTTCGATCATGTTTTATTGGTTACGGGCGAAGCAAATTATACCGTGAACATCAATTATTTTCTGAATGCGATTAATTTAATAAAAGAAGATTTTTCGATTATTTCTGTTGAAGTTCAACCGCTTTCTACAGAAGATTATGAGCGTTTGCATGATGCTGGAGTATATTCTGTTTTGGTTTATCAGGAAACGTATCATCAGGACGTTTACAAAAAGTATCATACAAAAGGTAAAAAATCAAATTTCGATTATCGATTGGAAACTCCTGACCGAATTGGAACTGCTGGAATTCACAAAATTGGTTTAGGCGTTTTATTAGGTTTGGAAGATTGGCGAACGGATAGTTTTTTCAATGCTTTGCATTTAGATTATTTGCAGAAAAAATATTGGCAGACTAAATATTCGGTTTCTTTTCCGCGCCTTCGTCCTGCTGAAAGCATTATCGAGCCTAATTTTATTATGGACGACAAAGATTTGACACAGCTAATTTGCGCTTACCGATTATGGAATGAAGATTTGGAAATTTCGATTTCAACCAGAGAAAATGAAAAATTCAGAAACAATATTATTCCAATTGGAGTTACAAGTATGAGTGCTGGATCTAAAACAAATCCGGGTGGTTATGTGGTTGATCCGCAGTCTTTGGAACAATTCGAAATCAGTGATGAACGTTCTGCTGAAGAAATTTCAAAAATCATCAAAAATGCTGGTTACGAACCAGTTTGGAAAGATTGGACAAAAGCTTTTGTTTAAATTCCAAATCCCAACATCAATCTAAAATCTAAAATTAATCAAATGAGTATTATTCAAGAATTCCTTCGTTATAACAGACAGACTATACTTCCTGAAATTGGCGACGAAGGCCAGGAAAAACTAAAAAAAGCTAGAGTTTTAGTAATTGGTGCGGGCGGTTTAGGTTGTCCGATTTTACAATATATTTCCACCGCTGGAGTTGGTTTCATCGGAATTATGGATTTTGACACTATCGAAATTCATAATCTTCATCGACAAATTTTATATACCGAAAATGAGATTGGACAACATAAATCGATTGTTGCTAAAGATGTGGTTTCTAAATTGAATCCGTTGATTGAAGCTATTGCTATTAATGAAAAATTAACGGCTGAAAATGCATCAAAAATCATTGAACAATATGATATTGTTGTGGATGGATCGGATAATTTTTCTACTCGTTATTTGGTGAATGATACTTGTGTTAAGTTCAATAAACCTTTGGTTTATGGAAGTATTTTAAAATTTGAAGGACAAATTGCTGTTTTCAATCATAATGGAAGTAAAAATCTCCGTGATTTATTTCCCGAAATGCCAGATCCGAAAGATGTTCCGAATTGTAATTTAAATGGCGTTTTAGGAACTTTGCCGGGAATTATTGGCAATATGATGGCGCACGAAACCTTAAAATTGATTTTAGAATTACCAACTTTAAATAATGAATTGGTTCTTTTTAATACTTTAAACTGGAGCTTTACGAAGTTGAATTTCTAAAAAACAACCTCATCGCCTACGCTAATAATTCCTGAATTTAAGCTTACGAGATTAGTCCCAAATAAAACAGAATTATCTACATTTCTGTATTTGCTTAAGGTTTTTAAAGGTTCTTTTTTTACAATTCCTTTCTGCGGATCGTTATTTACCATAATACATCTTCCGCAAGGTTTTATATTTTTAAATTGAACTTCTCCAATTGTAAAAGACTTAAAATCATCTTCTTCATGTGCTTTTTTTGTACTCACAACAATGTTCGGTCGAAATCTTTTTATGGTAATTTTCTCTTCTAATTTTCCATTTAAAAAATCAAGACTTTCAGTTCCGATTAATAAGTACGGGTATCCATCGGCAAGACTAACATTATACGTTTCATTTGTTCTCGAACTTTCATGTTTACGGGCACCAATTGTATTAATTTTTACCAATCTGCATTCGAAACCTAATTTATCGCTAAACCATTTCGATGAATTTTTATTTACTTCAAAAACTTCACTTTTATCATCCCAAACTTGAGATTCTATTGCGTTTTGTAAGTGTTCTTTTGTAGAAAATTCATGCGTTTCTCCTTCAAAAGTAATTTGAATTTTATCACCTAAAATCTCTGGATAAAACTGACTCATTATTGGATATTCCCTTTGGGTAACATGAACATTTTCAGCATTAATCAACATCCATCTTCTGTCATTTTCAAAGCCCATTTCTTCTGCATTGGCACTTTTCAAACTAATACCTGCCAAACTTTTTATAGGGTAGATATAAATTTCTTTTACACTGTAAACTGCACTCATTTCTATTTACTTTTTAAAATGGACATAAATTCTTCACGATCAATTTCGCGGCAACCCAAACTTTCCAAATGCGGATTATAAACCTGGCAGTCGAGCAATTTGTAATTTTCTTTTTTCAAATACAAAGCTAAAGCAATAAATGCTGTTTTTGAAGCATTTGAAACTTTAGAAAACATACTTTCTCCGCAAAAAACATCTCCCAAATCAATTCCGTACAAGCCTCCAACCAAAACATCGTCTTGCCAAACCTCAACAGATTTAGCAATACCTTCTTCGTTTAGCTTGCAGTATGCTTCAATCATTTCGTCAGAAATCCAAGTTCCGTTCTGACCGTCGCGTTTTATCTGCTGGCAATTGGAAATTACTTCCCTGAAATTTTTATTGTAAGTAACCTTAAAGATTTTCTTATTGAGAATCTTTTTCATGCTTTTGGATATCACCAATTCATCAAAAAACAATACCATTCTCGGATCTGGAGCCCACCAAAGAATGGGTTCCCCTTCATTAAACCAAGGAAAAATACCGCTTTTGTAAGCCAGCAACAAACGTTCTGAACTTAAATCGCCACCGATTGCCAAAACACCTTCTTCATCTGCTTCGGTAACTGGCGGAAAAAATAAATCGTTGAATAAATAATACATCTTTTAAAATAATCAAATTTTAAATTCCATCATTTCATTTCTCCTTTCAGTTGAAATGATAAAAATAGCTTAAAAATAAAATTCCAAACTCCAAATTCAGTCGAATGAATTGGAATTTGGAATTTAATCCCGATAGCTATCGGGATGTATTTCTAAACTCTTAGAACGGTAAATCGTCTGGTTCGTCTTCGTTTATGCTTGTTGCTGGTGCAAAAGTTTCTGCAGCTGGCATTGGCGCACCTTGGCTAGGTCCTTCTGGAGCTAATTTTTCGATTCTCCAACCTTGAATACTATTGAAATATCTAGTTTCTCCTTGTGGATTAACCCACTCTCTTCCTCTTAAATTGATAGAAACTTTTACTGCATCTCCTTGTTTATAGCTACTCAATAAATCGCATTTATCTTGTGTAAATTCGATTAAAATATGTTGTGGATACTGCTCCTCAGTAGTAACAACTAACTCTCTTTTTTTGAATGAGGCACTAACTTGCTGCTCTGGGTTAACCACTTTTACTTTTCCTGTAACTTCCATCTTCGTCTATATTAATTATTGTTTCTATTTCTTTATTTCTTAGCTAAAAGCACTTTCCAAGCCGATTCTACATAGCCATTATCCAAATATTTTTTAGCCTCTAAGTGTACTTTTTTCTGGTCATCTGAGCTTAAAACTCCTTTGACTGCGAAATTTTCTTTCACAAATATAGTAACTTCTTCAATTGTAGGCAAGGCTTCAATGTTACCAAGTTTTCCTAAATCATTACCATCAAAAACATCACTTTCTTTTACAAAATTAGGTATCACATCTACTCCTACTCCTAGTGTTGTCAAAGGTTTTGCCACTTCAAAAAGTCCTTGATTTGATCTTGAATACCAGTTATTTCCAAGTCGTGAAACCAAATCAATTTTGTGCTGGTCGATTGCTCCATTTTCATCCAAAATAGATTCAGCGATATGAATTTTCACAACTTCGCACAAAATCAAATTTCCCGCTCCTCCTTCTGTTCCTAACGGAATAATCTGCGTAATCTTGCATTCAAACTGAACTGGAGATTCTTTTACGCGATATGGTTTTACCAAATCTGACGGAATTTGCGTTAATCCCGCTTTAATAAATTCGTTTACTCCATCTCCATATTCTGTACTTGCCAAAGAAGTTTGTTGTACGATATCGTAATTTACAACATTTATTACTACTTCGCGAGTCGCTTCGGCATTAATCAAAGTATGTTTAATTGTATTGTCGCGAACACGTCTTGATGGCGAAAAAACCAAAATTGGAGGATTGGCACTGAACACATTAAAGAAACTAAACGGAGATAAATTTGGAATTCCTGATTCGCTAATTGTGCTCGCAAAAGCAATCGGTCTCGGCCCGATTGAACTCTGTAGATAGCCCTGCAACTTGGCCGTTGGAATTTCTTTTGGATTAATGCTAATCATACTTTTTTATTTAAACAGAATCTCACTTTATTCTGTTACAAAAGTATTGAAATCGTTTAATTAGAAGAAATAGTTTTGTAGATAAAACGAAAAATCTTTAAGCTTTAGCAAAATATAAAATGTGTATATTTCGTTATATTTATACCTCAAAATAACTGATATGTCTTTTTCTGAAAGAACAAATACAACGCGCTGGATTATTATTTCTGTTTGCTTTATAATCATTTCTCTAATTCTTTGGAACACTTATTCTTTCTTCCAAATTTTTAAAAATGAAGAACGTTTAAAAATGAACCTTTTTGTAAACGCGCAAATTACCCTAGTTAATGCAAACGAAAATACCGACGTAGAACTCCCGCTTCAGATTTTTAGCAACAACACCTCTATTCCGGGCATCATAATGCTTTATGATAACGTTGTGAGCTCTGTAAACGTTCCTGAAGAAATTCTTAATGATAAGAAAAAAAGAGCAGCCTTTTTAAATAAGCTAAAAAACGAAAACGAACCTATTACTTTTGAATATGCGCCAGGAAAATACCAGACCTTATATTATGGTAATTCTGCGTTGCTAAACAAACTTAAATATTATCCGATTGCCTTACTTCTGATTATATTCTTGTGTATTGCTTTGATTTATAATTTTTACAAAAGCACAAAAATGGCAACCCAAAACAAACTTTGGGCAGGAATGGCAAAAGAAACAGCACATCAAATTGGAACTCCGCTTTTTTCATTAATTGGTTGGGTTGAAATTTTAAAAACTGAAGATATTGATCCTTCTATTAGTATCGAAATCGAAAAAGACATTGAACGCCTGCAGACTATTACAGATCGTTTTTCAAAAATTGGTTCAATTCCGGTTTTAGAACTTCATGATATTGTTGAAGAAACAAAAACGGCTTATGAATATTTGCAATCTCGTTTTTCTAAACAAGTTGCATTTTCGTTTCAAGCGCCAAATAAACCTATTTTAGGAATGATAAACCCAACATTGCACAGCTGGACTATCGAAAATTTGGTGAAAAATGCAATTGATGCCATGAAAGGAAAAGGAACTCTTGATCTTCAAATTGAACAAGATGCTCATCAGATAAAAATCAATATTAAAGATTCGGGAACTGGAATTCCTAAAAAGCAGTTTAAAACTATTTTTGAAACTGGATATACGACAAAAAAACGCGGTTGGGGACTTGGCCTTTCTTTAACGAAACGAATTGTAGAAGAATATCACAACGGAAAAATTAAAGTCCTTAATTCTGAAATTGGAAAAGGAACCACTTTTCAAATAGCATTAAATAAAAAAGTGCAGTAATTGATTTTACTGCACTTTAAATATATAACTAAGGCTTCGACTTCGCTCAGCCTGACAATTCTGTATTACAAATTAGATTGAATATCTTTTGCTAAAGCTTCGAATTCTTCTTTAGAAAGTGATACTTTATTTATGAAACGCATTTCATCCATTTCGTTTAACGGAATCAAATGTACGTGTGCATGAGGCACTTCAAGTCCGACAACTGCAATTCCTACTCTTTTGCATGGAACTGTTTTTTCTAAAGCTGCGGCAATCTTTTTAGAAAACTTCATTAAACCTAAATACAGCTCTTCATCCATATCAAAAATCTTATCGATTTCTTGTTTTGGAATACAAAGTGTATGTCCTTTCGCATTTGGATTTACATCCAAAAATGCTAAAAAGTTTTCGTCTTCAGCAATTTTGTATGCGGGAATTTCTCCGTTTACTATTTTAGTGAATATTGATGCCATTTTGTTTATTTGTTTAATCGTTTATTCGTTTAACCGATTTAAGGATTTAACGAATAAACTAGAATTAGTCTCTTGAAATTTCAAGAATTTCAAATTTAAGAACTCCGTTTGGAACAGTAATTTCAGCTACTTCTCCAACAGATTTCCCTAGTAAACCTTTCCCGATAGGAGAAGTTACAGAGATTTTTCCAGTTTTTAAATCGGCTTCGCTTTCAGCAACAAGCGTATATTTCATTTCCATTCCGTTGCTTTGATTTTTGATTTTTACATTCGATAAAACCAAAACTTTAGAAACATCCAATTGAGATTCGTCAATTAATCTTGCATTTGCATAAACTTCTTCCAGTTTAGCAATTCTCATTTCTAATAAACCTTGTGCTTCTTTTGCTGCATCATATTCTGCATTTTCAGACAAATCACCTTTATCTCTTGCGTCTGCAATATCTTGAGATGCCTTTGGACGCATTACACTTTTCAGGTGCTCCAATTCATCTTTTAATTTTTTTAATCCTTCAGCTGTATAATAAGATACTTTACTCATAACTTCATCGTTTATATAAATACAAAAAATCCCATCGCGACGGGATTTTCTTACCACAAATATACTATAATTTTTAATAGTACATAATTATATGTTAATCATATAGATTTCAAATCTAAATAAATTATTTTTGTTTTTAACTAATTCTTATTCAAATAATGAAAAAAATCTGGTTTTTTATCGCATTTACTGCTATTTTATTCTCTTGCAGTGACAACAACAGAAGCAACAGCAATCCTTACATCCCTAATTATTCTATAAATGCATATCTTGACACCAATTTGCCAACATACAACAAATTGTTGTACCCTAGTAATCCTGTTTATGTTTCCAATTATGGCGCAAAAGGAATTATAGTAATGAAAACCGGAGAAGGAACCTATACTGCTTTTGATGCTGCGTGTCCAAATCAAGCGCTAACTTCTTGCACAGCCATGACATTAGACGGAATTTACGCTGTCTGCTCTTGCGATAAAACTCAATATAATTTATTTACGGGACTTGGAGGAAAGGAATATCCGATGAAACAATATCGTGTTGAATCTTCTGGAACTGTAATTCACGTATACAACTAAAAACAAAAAAGCCTGAAAGTAAATTTTCAGGCTTTTTTTGTGTTTTAACTTAATTAGAATTTCAAATTCAAACCAATTAAGAAGTTTGTTCCTGCTTGAGGATAGTAATATGGATAAACATCCCACATTGCTCCGTTTGAAACATATTTTTTATCGAAAATATTATTTACCAAAGCCGTAATAGTTATTGATTTAAATATCTTGTTTGGTTTTATTTCGTAAGAAGCATTAAAATCGTTTACAAAGTAATCTGCCAATTTTGCTGCCGGAAGTTCGATATTATTCATGTATTGTTCGCCAACATATTTTTGCAATAACGAAAGGTATAATCCTTCAATTGGTTTGTACACCACAACGTTTCCTGCGATAACTTCTGGAGAATACGCAATTTTTGTTGTTCCGTAATATTCGCCATCAACTGCCAAATCAACATTTTTGTTGCTGCTTAAAGTAAAGTTTGGTCTTAAAGTAAATTTCTCAGAAAGTGCAATTGTTGCATCAAACTCAAAACCTAAACGGTAACTTTTCTCCGTATTGGCACGAATCGGATTTCCAACATCGTCTAATCTTCCTGTTAAGATTAACTGATCTTTGTAAGCCATGTAATAAACGTTAGAATTCAATTGGAATTTCTCTGTATTGTATCTCCATCCTAACTCATAATCGTTTAATTTTTCTGGTTTTACATTTCCTCCTTCGTAATCGGTTCTGTTTGGCTCACGATTCGCTCTAGCATAAGAAAAATACAAAGTACTGTTTTGAGTAAAAGCATAATTCAAACCTGCTTTCGGATTGAAGAAATTGAAATTATCATCGACCAAGCCTGTTTCTGCACTATTCGCTTTATAAGTTACATTTCTATATTGTAAATCTCCATAGAAACTTAATTTTTCTGTGAATTGATAATTTGCTTTCGCGAAAATATTTCCGTCTGTTTTTGCAGAGTAATCATCGTAATAATGATCTCCTAATTCAGATTGAGAAGCATATCTTGCCCAAATCACTTTTCCGAAATGATCTCCTTCATATTTGTTCCAGCCTCCGCCTACAATAACATTCAAATCTTCTGTTACATATTTTGCAGAGAAAGTAGTTCCGTAGAAGTCATTATCCAACCACTTTTGGCGAATCAAATCTGTCGTTGTTACAGCTCCAACAGGATTTAAACCGTACTCCACCATATCTGAATCTTCTTTATAATTTTCGAAATAGCCTTTTCCTTTTGTATAATGAAGCGCGAAGTTTGTACTCCATTTATCTGAAATAGATTCGCTCCAATGCAATTGATAATGATCTTGGTTATAATTATCGGTTTCATTATCGTAAAAACGAACATTTCCAGCTTCATCCGTATACATTCCGGCAGAATTAAAAGTACGATCTCTATTTAAAGTTTCGCCGTCAATTCCGTTCCAAGATTGATATGTTTTTTGAGTTCCTCCAAAAACCAAAGCTTTAATCAAAGTGGTTTTGCCAACATAAGTTCCCTGAAGAAAATATGATTTTAAGTCTGCACTACCGCGATCAATATATCCATCTGTTTTTATTGTAGACAAACGTCCCGCAATTTCAAAATGATCATTCATTAAACCCGTACTGAATTTCACAGTATTTTTAAATGTATTGAAAGATCCTGCAGAACTTGAAATTTCGCCAGTAGCTTTATTAGCATAACTATCTGTTAGCAAATTTAAACTTGCACCAAATGCACCTGCACCATTTGTAGATGTTCCAACTCCACGCTGCAATTGAAGACTTTCTACAGAAGAGGCAAAATCGGGCATATTTACCCAAAACGTTCCTTGGCTTTCTGCATCGTTGTACGGAATTCCGTTTATGGTAACGTTTACACGTGTAGCGTCGCTTCCACGCACACGAATTCCGGTATAACCAACACCGTTTCCAGCATCTGAAGTTGTTACAACCGAAGGAAGATAATTCATCAGAACAGGAATGTCCTGACCTAAATTTCTATACTTAATTTCCTTTTTATCCATATTACTAAAACTCACTGGAGTCTTTGAAGTAACACGAACGGCAGAAACCAAAACCTCATCAAGAGAATTTACTTTTGTAGAATCTTTCTGCTGTTGTTGAGCATAAGATAATAGCGTAAAGAAGAAAGAAGAAAGAAATAAAATAGATTTGGTTCTATTGAGATTTTCAACCTTAGAACCTTTGCAACTTAGTACCTTAGTACATTCAAAAATAGTTTTCATTCGTAAAGAATTACGAATAAAAGGGGGAATTATTCTTTTGTTAAATTAATAAATGTGTTTCACGACAAAATAAAGTGTGCACGCTCGATAGTGTCGTTTATTCCCTTAGCAACATTACTCGCTCAGGTTCTTTGGGTATGATCTCAGCTCGTTATTTAGAGCACCCCTTTGAGACAGTGCAAAGGTAATGTTAAAATATTTAAAACGCCAAAAAAGAAATTCCAAATTCCAAACAGTTTAATTGCTTTGGAATTTGGAATTTTTTCTTTTGAATTTAATCTATGTTTGGTTTTCTTCGAGATTGTTTCAAATCAGAAACATTCTTTTTGTCTTTAATTCTCTTTTTAATTACCGCTTTCGGAACTTTAGTAGCCTTTCTAACTTTCGGAACGTACAATCCTTTTTTAATGATTTCTAAAAATCGTTTGATAACTATATCTTTGTTTTTAAGCTGACTTCGATCTTCGTCACAATTTAAAATCAGAATATTTTCAGAAGTTAATCTTGCTGATATGTTATCTTGCAAAAGCAGTTTTTCTTCATCAGACAAAGCTTGAGAAGCATTCAAATCAAAATTCAAAACTACTTTTGACGAAACTTTATTTACGTTTTGTCCGCCCGAACCACTGCTGCGAACGGCTTTAAAATTTAATTCTGATATGATTTTTTCTGCATCCATATTATTGTGGCTGATGTGCCGCTTTCAATAAATCATTTACTGTTTTTACCGGATTAAAAGTAATCAAAGGAACAGCAACAAAAATAGTTAGCCAATTTGCCATTGAACCATTCCATAATCCTGGTAATTCATAATTTTTAACAGGCTTGCCGTCAACACTTTTTTCTACAATAAATCCAGCCTTTTGATCAACAAATTCTAATAGATTAAAACTTTCATTTTTGTAATTCTTAATTCCGCAAACTAAATCTACTGGGTTAAAATGCGTTGCTTCTGCCAAGATTTTTTCTTGTTTTTTATCCTGCAAATCTATTTGTGAGGTTTCTACAATTTGAAGTGATTTTATTCCTTTTCCACTTAAAACCCAGAAAGGACCTCCACCAGGCTCTCCTTCATTCTTAACCATTCCGCAAACGCGAATTGGTCTATTCAAAAGCTCTTTTAGTTTGCTTATTTTATTTTCAAAAGTAAATTTATTGAAGTCTGTTGTCATTTCAACATTAAAGTCTTTCTCCAAAAAATGAAGTATTCCTTCAATATTCTCTTCTTTAATTTTTCCTTGGTCAATTAATCTTAAATTTTCAAAAACTTTTTGCTGCATTTCGATTAAAATACCTGCCAAAGACTTTTTATATAAGGTAATTTGATCAATATGATTTTGAATTACATTATCTATATTTTTAATAAAAATGACATCAGCATCAAGATTATTCAGGTTTTCAATCAAAGCCCCATGTCCTCCAGGTCTAAAAATCAGATTGCCCTCTTTATCTTTTACCAGTTTGTTTTTTGTATCAATTGTGATCGAATCTGTGCTTTTGCTTTGATAAGAATATCCTATATTGATCTTAATTCCTGACGGTTTTTCAATTTTTTCTTTTACTTCCAGAACTCCTTTTTCAAATAAATCCTGGTGTATTTCTGAAACCGTAAAATGTAAGTTAGAAATGTTTTTAGATGAAGCATAATGCACACATTCATTCAAATGTTCCTCAATCGGATTGGCAATATGAGTTTTGTATTGATGAAAAGGTAAAACAGCCTTAGGTTTATTTGCTGAATTAAAATAATCTGGAGACAATAGCAATTTTATAAAATAATAATTTTTATAATCTCTTTCTAAAGTCTCAAAATCAGAATAAATTTCTCTTAACTTTTTATCTACTGTTTCAAAAAACGGAAATTTCTCCATACCAACAATAAAGATGGCAAGCTCTTTATCGTTTTTTCTGTTGATGTAAGCATTTATAGTTTCTTTTTTAATGTCAAAATCATTTAGAAACGCTGTTAAAAATTTATACATCCTTGTAGCGGCACCAGAAGCAGGAACAAATTTTTTAATTTTAAATTTATCTTTCTGTTCATCAAAAAACAAAGCTTTCTGCTGAAATTCGTTATCTGACAAATTTAAAATACCGTCATTTATAGTGGCCGGTCTAATAAGATTACTTTTAGCGATACCTTTTTTAAAACTTTTTAGTTGTTTTAAAATAGCATCAAAAGAAATTCCGCGATTATATATCTGCACAAAATCATTTGGAGAGAAATCATGTTCTTTAGCAATAGTCAAATTATCGATAATAGCGGTTGCTTTCGCCAATCTCGTTTCTTTATCACCAGATAAAATTATGAAAGGCTTTTTTGTATCTATTAAAGTCTGTTTAAAAACCGAAAAAACGGTTTCACGTCCTTTGGGAGTATCACGAATATCGTCTTTTTCCCAAGGCACATCAATATCAGTCAAGAAAAATAAATCGTATTCGTGTTTTAATGCCGCTTCATTCAAAAGCGGATCACAAAAACCGTAATACATTTCAGAAAATACTTTGGTGACCATCAAGTTGGTATCGCAGAACAAATATTTATTTGCGTTTTCCAATTTTTCGTTTTCCAATGCAGTCTGTCCGTAAGCAATAGGCATCATATCATCGGCCACGCAAATATGCTTATTTTCCTCCCATTTTTTTTGCAAATAATCACGTGCAAACTCAGGAACCCATTCTGTTTCGTAGTAATCTGCAAGTTGCTTTGCTAATGTTGTTTTACCTGTACTTTCAGGGCCAAACAAAGCAATTTTTATGATGGTTGTTTTTTGCTGTCTAAGATCTTTCTCCATTCTAAATAAGCTGAAATAGCTAAAATTGTAAAAATTATATACTGAAGTGACAGCATCCCTAAGCCGCGATAGGCATAAAGAGGCACAACAATAATATCACCAATAATCCAAAGTGTCCAGTTTTCTATTTTTTTTCTGGCCATGTACCACATTCCAGCAAAAAATATTCCAGACGAAATCATATCAACATAATTGTCTTTATGAATTTCATAATCAAAATACTTATAAATCCCGAAAACTACAAAAACGGTTATAATAAACAGTAAGATTCCGATTATTTTTTCATTAAAATTTGTACGGGTAATCGGCAGATTGTCTTCAGCAGTTCCTCCTTTTGCCCATACATACCAGCCGTAAATACTCATTATTGAGAAATAAGCATTAATAATCATGTCTCCTATGTAACCTGCAATATAAAGCAGATAAACGGATATAACTGTAGCGATTAATCCTGTCGGATATACCCAAATGTTTTCTTTTTTTGCAAACCAAACGCTCAAAATTCCGCAGACGAAAACTAAAAACTCTAAAGCAATATGCCATAGCGGTGCATTTTTATAACTTTCTAGAAAAAAATCTATCATCGGAAATATGGTATTTGGCGTTTATTGTTCAAAAAAATGGCTGTCATTTTCAAAAGCAGTTCCAATAACCACCAAATCTGCTCCAGCCTGATATGCTTTTTGAATTCCATGCAAATCTACAATTCCTCCACCAACAATAACAGGAATTTCAATATTTTGAGAAACCAGTTCAATCATTTCTGCCGGAACAGGCTGTTTTGCACCACTTCCCGCTTCTAAATAAATCAATTGATTGCCTAGCATTTCTCCCGCTTGAGCTGTTGCTAAGACTAAATCAAGATTTTCTCTGCTTAAGGGTTTTGTTTTACTTACACGAGCAACTGCAGTTTCATTACCGCTTTCTATTAAAATATAACCTGTAGAAATAACCTCGAGATTTGTCTTTTTAAGAATTGGAGCTGCTTGAACCTGATATTCGATCAAATAATCTGGATTTCTCCCAGACAATAAAGACAGAAACAAAATACCATCTGCTTTTGGCGAAATCTGAGAAGGATCTCCTGGAAACAAAATAACAGGCAGAATTGTCTTTTGTTTTAATGCAGCAATTAATTCTTCTAAAATATTGTTCTGAACAATACTTCCTCCAACAAAAATATGTGTTGCCGGAGATAAATTAATTTTCTCAATTAAATGATTTAAATTTTCCAACACAATTTTATCTGGATCCAAAAGCACTGCCAATAATTTTTGGCCATTGCTTTTAGCTTCTAAAATCTGTTGTCTAATCGTGAGTAATTGTTCTTGCATACAAGGTGTAAAAGTAAAAGTTTTTTAATGTAGAAGAACTATCTTGAATGAATTATATTTGTTGAACGTTTTTTTATAACGTAAATAATACATTATGATTACAGTTGAATTACTAGAAAAGTACGGTGTTCTAAAAAAATCATTTGCCAAAAATGATATTATTTTTGAAGAAGGAAATCTGCCATTGCACTATTATCAAATTATTTCTGGAGAAATAAAAATGAGCAATTATAATGATGACGGACGCGAATTCATCCAAGGTATATTTTATAAAGGACAGTCTTTTGGCGAACCTCCCTTATTCTTAAATCAAAAATATCCTGCAAATGCAGTTGCTGTAGAAAACACTGAGATTTTTATTCTTCCAAAAGAAAGCTTCATGAAGCTATTAGAAGAAAATCCAAAATTCAGCATTAAAGTGATTGAAAATCTTGCGCAACGATTGTATTATAAATCGGTTATGGCGGCAGAAATATCTACGCATGAACCAGAACATCGTGTCTTAAAACTAATAGATCACGGAATCGCTTATTTCAATTTTCAGAAAGATAAAAACGGATATCTGATTAGTTTTACGAGACAGCAAATTGGAGATTTAACCGGTTTACGAGTTGAAACTGTTATTAGAACCATAAAAGCATTGGAAAAAAAAGGCGAATTGAAGATTATTAATCGAAAAGTATACAGATAAAAAAATTCCCATTTTATGATTAAAATCATAAAATGCAGCTGTATTGTCGGCGTAAATTTGTTGATATAAAAAACTGAATATCATGACACTATATCAAACAACATTCGACATTTTCAATAGAAATTATATGGGTTCTGCTGCAATGGCAGTAATTGGACAAAGCTGTTTAGGAGGCGCTGCTGCAATGTACGTTTTAGCTAACGGGACTTCAATTCCGCAAATGATTCAACTAGGAATTATTGTTTTAGCTTGTGTATTCGCAAACACGTCTATCTTAGCACAAATGAAACATAAAGTAGTTTTCAACCTTATTGTGTTAAGCGGATTTTTAAGCTTGTTCTTTATACTTTTAAATAGTTTAATTCTATGAGAAAACAAATAAAAAATAGAGCTGATGTTTCCTTTTTGGTTCATCAGTTTTATGCTAAAATAAGAGCCGATGAAGAAATCGACTTTTATTTTAATGAAATGATTTCTGATTGGGACGCACATCTCGAAAAACTAACTGATTTTTGGGAAACCAATTTATTCGGTGTTCGCAAATACAAAGGAAATCCGCATGCTGTGCACAATGAAGTTGATGCTCATTTTGACGAAAAAATCACATCAAACGAATTCGGAATTTGGTTGAATCATTGGTTTCAAACCATTGACGAACATTTTGAAGGCGAAAATGCTGACACATTAAAAAGACGTGCCAGAAAAATGAGTACTTTTTTGTATATGAGTATGTTTCAACATCGTCAGAAAGAAAGTGAAGTTTAAAACTGAAAACTGAGACTGAGACTAAAAACTATTTCTCAAAAGCATAAACCAAAGTAAACTTACCCTCAAAATTATTTGATTGGACTTCTTGATAATGCACATCAAAATCCTTAATCAAATTATCAAAATGAAGACTTGCCTGCGTTTGGGTTTCTCCTAAAGAAAAGTTGCTCACATTAATATGATCTTTAAAACTAATACCTTTTTCATTTCTGATTTTAAAGATCGCCTCTTTGGCTCCCCAGATTACGGTAAGTTTTTTTATGTATTCTTCTGTAGACGACGGATCTAAATAATCGCATTCGAAATCTGTGAACTTATCTGCAATTCTCTGAATTTTTTCTCGTTGCAATTCCATGTCAATTCCGACCTTTTCATGGCTTATGATAATTGCCGCAAAATGGTAAGAATGCGTAATTGAAATATGATTATGACAATCGAAATAAGGTTTCCCGAATTCGTCATAATGCAGATCTTTATCTGTAAAACCCATTTCCTGAATCAGCATACGAACGCTCAAAAAAGCACGCTGATGCATTTGAGACTTCATTCCGTCCAATCTCTTTTGTGTTTTCTCTTTTAAAACAACTTTACTCAATAATTCTTCGAGAGATTCTGTTATTTCCCAAATTAAAAGTTTCGTCGAAGAATTATAGTTGATAGTTTTATAAAGTGGCATTACTTTTTTGTTTCAAATTAGAAATATTTGTACTGTATTTTTCTGATATACAAAATAAAAAATATTATTTATATCTGCATTCATTTCGTAAATTTACAACTTTTACAAAATATCTACCTTAATTAGAGTATTCATAAAGATTGTCTTTGCAAGTGACTAACAAAAATAAAGTATCAAAAAGAATTATTGAGCAATTTTTATTTCCTAGTGTTACACTTAATCGTACAAAATTACAAAAAACTGTCACAGGAAAAACCATTGTTATAACAGGTGCTAGTTATGGCATTGGAGAGCAATTAGCACTTCTTTTTTCTACCTACAATGTAAAACTAATATTAATTGCTCGAACTGCCGAAAAATTAAACGCAATAGCAGATATTGTAAAAGAAAATGGCTCTCTTTGTAATATAATTGTAGCCGATTTTTATCAGGAAACTGAAACTGAGCGAGCAATTAAAGAGCTTTTTACTTTAACTGATACAATTGATATTTTTATTTCCAATGCAGGAAAATCGATTATGCGTTCGTTAGAAAACTCTCTAACAAGATATCACGACTTTACAAGAACAAACTCCCTTAATTATCTAGCGCCAGTTAACTTAATCTTAGCAACTACTCCATTAATAAAAGCTACTAAAGGCCAAATAATTAACATTTCGGCAATAAATGTATTATTGTTGCCTGCTCCAAAATGGGCGGCTTATCAAGCTTCAAAAACAGCTTTTGATCAATGGTTTAGATGTAATCTTACCGAGTGGAAGATTATGAAAATACAAGCAAAAACAATTTATTTGCCTTTGGTAAACACTAAAATGATTGCTCCAAACGAAAAGTACAAAAATTTTCCTGCCATGCAGCCTGAGCAAGCTGCGTTTAGAATTGCAAAACTTATTTACTCATCAAAGTCTTATGATAAACCTTGGTGGCTGTTATTTTTGCAGACAAGCAGTTTTTTTGGAAAATACATTTGGGAGAAAATTTCATTTTTATACTTGAAAAAACAAAATGAAAAAAGTATCTAAATTAAATATTTTAGGATTTAAGGAAATTTTCGCAATAGCAAAATCTATAAACAAACACGGATTTACCCTATTGGCATTACTGGATTCTGTGAAAAAGACGAATGAAAAAGAGGCTTACATTGAAGACGAATATGAGCATTTATCTTATTCTGAATTGTATAGGGAATCTGTTTTGATGAGCTATTACTTAAATGAAAAATATAACATTAAATCTAATAGTAAAGTTGTTATTGCAAGTTCGAATTCTGTACAATTTGTAAAATCCTTATTTGCAGTTTCTGGTTTAGGCAGTGCTATTTTTTTATTAAACCCTAATCAAAAAAGAGACTATTTTACTGCTTTTTTAAAAACTCAAAAAGTTGATTTAATAATAGCAGAAAGAGAAAGTTTAAATAATTTCTCCTCTCTCCAAATCCCTTTGTTTTGTTATGATGAAATTATTGATTTAAATATCAATCCCAACAAAAAAAATATTTTAAAACGAAAAAAAGGAAGCATTGCTGTTTTATCGAGCGGCACTAAAGGAATACCTAAAATTGAAAATCGAAAATTCAGCATACAAAAAATCCTAAATCCTTTTTTTGATATCATTCAAAAATTACATTTAAGAAAAAACAAATCTACATTAATATCAATTCCTCTTTATCACGGATATGGGATTGCCGCATTATTGCTGTCCCTTTTTATGACTCAAAAAATTCGATTATTTAAAGGTTTTGATGCTAACAAAACATCCGAATTTTTAAACCAGAAAGAAATCGATTATTGGATATCAGTCCCACTTATGATTCAAAAAGTATATTTAAAAGAGACTGCTTTAAATATAAAAACTATTATTTCTGGAGGTGATGTCTTGCAATCGAACATTGTTAAAATTATTCACAACAAAACCCCGTTCACAAAATTGTACAATTTATATGGCACTTCAGAAACTGGCGTTTGTACCATTGCAACTCACGAAGATCTATTAAAATATCCAGACACAATTGGAAAGAATATTAAAGGCGTTACAGTTAAAATAAAAAAAACAGATCAAAATTTTGCGACCGAAAATGAAATAGGCAATTTATTTATAAAATGTAAATGGTCGGCAGACAATAAAAATAATACTGATATCGCAACCGGCGATTTAGCTTTAAAAAACAAAGAAGGATATCTTTTTATTAAGGGAAGGCAAGATGATATGATAATTATTGGTGGAGAAAATGTATATCCTATAGAAGTTGAAAATGTTATTTATAAAAATCCGCAAATACAATGGGTAAAAGCAAAAAAAGTAATCGATGAAAATCAAAAAACCAAAATACATGTAGATTTGGTTATGAATCATAAAGCGGTTTTTAATGAAATAGAATTTCTAAATTGGATGTCAAATGAAGTTCCTAATTATATGCTTCCTAAGTTCTTTTCTGTACTCGAAAATATACCTGCTACAAAATTGATATAGTTTTCCTTATCTTTCTGAACAAAAAACACTTAAAGTTCAAAAGATTAAGAAATTAAAGATTTCACAAATCTTCCAGAAAGTAGTAAAAATAAAAACCTATTACGTAAATTTGCAAAAATTTTACAATTATACAAATATAATATAAATGAGTACTACAACTACGCCTTACGTGGCTTATAAAGTAAAAGACATTTCTCTAGCGGCTTGGGGAAGAAAAGAAATTGAACTAGCTGAAGCTGAAATGCCAGGTTTAATGGCACTTCGCGCTGAATACAAAGACGAACAACCATTAAAAGGTGCTCGTATTGCTGGATGTTTACACATGACGATTCAAACTGCTGTTTTGATCGAAACTTTAATTGCTCTTGGTGCTGAGGTTACTTGGTCTTCTTGTAACATTTTCTCTACTCAAGATCAAGCTGCTGCTGCAATTGCTGCTGCTGGAATCTCTGTTTATGCTTGGAAAGGTCTTGATGAGCAATCATTTGACTGGTGTATTGAGCAAACTTTATTCTTTGGTGAAGACAGAAAACCATTGAACATGATTTTGGATGATGGTGGAGATTTAACTAACATGGTTATTGATCGTTACCCAGAATTAGTTGCTGGAATTAAAGGTCTTTCTGAAGAAACTACAACTGGTGTTCACAGACTTTACGAAAGAGTAAAAGCTGGAACTCTTCCAATGCCTGCAATCAACATCAACGATTCTGTTACTAAATCTAAATTTGATAACAAATACGGATGTAAAGAATCTGCTGTAGATGCTGTACGTCGTGCAACTGACTTAATGTTGGCTGGAAAAAGAGTTGTTGTTTGTGGATATGGTGATGTTGGAAAAGGAACTGCTGCTTCTTTCAGAGGTGCTGGTTCTATCGTAACAGTTACTGAAATCGATCCAATTTGTGCTTTACAAGCTGCAATGGACGGTTATGAAGTTAAAAAATTAAACACTGTAATTGCTAATGCTGATATCATCATTACAACTACAGGAAACAAAGATATCGTTCTTGGAGAGCACTTCGAGCAAATGAAAGATAAAACTGTTGTTTGTAACATTGGTCACTTCGATAACGAAATTGATATGGCTTGGTTAAACAAAAACCACGGTGCATCTAAAATCGAAATCAAACCTCAGGTTGACAAATACAACATCGCTGGAAAAGATATCATCATCTTGGCTGAAGGTCGTTTAGTAAACTTAGGTTGTGCTACAGGTCACCCAAGTTTTGTAATGAGTAACTCATTTACAAACCAAACTTTAGCTCAAATCGAATTATGGAACAACAGTGCAGCTTACAAAAATGACGTTTACATGTTACCAAAACATTTAGATGAAAAAGTTGCTGCTTTACACTTAGCTAAATTAGGTGTTGAACTTGAAGTTCTAAGAGAAGATCAAGCTGCTTACATTGGTGTTGAAGTTCAAGGTCCATTCAAACCAGAATACTACAGATACTAATCTATTTTAGATTTAAGATTGTAATCTTAGATTTATTACATATTCAAGCCCGACAAGTTTTAAAAACTTGTCGGGTTTTCTTTTTTATAGTCTTTTCTAAAAGAAAGATTTTTAACAAAAAATTGCACGTTTACAAATATCTATTTACTTTTAATATCGAAATAAGGTTTTATTTATCAAATACTTAAATAGTAAAAACTTGAAAAAATCAACTTATTTAATCGTCTTCTTATTTTTACTAACTCTCCCACAAATTATTTTTTCTCAGGAAAAAAAACCTAAAGTCGTATTAGTCTTAAGCGGTGGTGGAGCAAAAGGAATTGCGCATATCCCGCTTTTACAAAAACTCGATTCTTTGCATATTGTTCCCGATCTTATTGTTGGAAATAGTATGGGAAGCATTATTGGAGGTTTGTATGCTATGGGCTATTCTGAAGACATCATAGAAACAATGACCAAAAATATCAATTGGGACAAACTCCTTGGCGGAGGCCAATCGTTGAGAGCTGTAAGTGCCGAAGAAAAAAGAGAATTTCAAAGATACTTAGTCGGAATAGGAATTAAAGACGGAAAACTCAATAGTATTGGTTCTCTTTTAAATGATCAAAACCTAAGAGAATACCTTTCCGAATTAACCTTTCCTGTTTATAACGTTAAAGATTTTGACAGTCTTCCAATACCTTTTAGAGCCATGGCCACAGATCTGGCTGAAGGCAGAGAAGTTATTTTAAGCAAAGGAAGCTTAGCTTATGCCATGAGAGCCAGTATGTCGTTGCCTGCTATTTTCAAACCAATGCCTTACGAAAAATCAGTATTGGTAGATGGTGGAGTGTTAAACAATTTTCCTACTGACGTTGCTAAACAAATGGGAGCCGACATTATTATTGGTAGTGACGTAGGTGGCGGAATGGAGCCTGTAGACAAACTAAATAATATTATGACCGTCTTAATGCAAACCAGCATGTTTCCGAGTAATATTAAAAATCCTGCAAATAGAGATTTGTGTACCATATTAGTTGATCATCTGCCCAATCTGCGTTTCTCAACAGCCGATTTTGCCGATAGCAACGAAATCTACAAAGACGGAAAAATAGCAACCAATCAAAACCTTCCGGCTTTAATTGCCTTATCCGAAAAGCTAAAAGCATTTCCACAGCGAGTCCACAAATTGCCCGATATGCCCAAAGAATTTGTTCTTGACACTATCGTTTATAAAAAAATCAGCCCAGAAAACCTTCCTTTGGTAATCGGAAGAGCAAATCTTAAAACACATGTAAAATATACCACAAAAGATTTAATTGCAGGACTTAACAGAGCCATGGGAACCAATCTTTTTGAGGAGATAACATATAGTTATTTCATAAAAGACGAAGACAAACTCGGAATTACATTATTCGGATTTGAACGCGCCAAAAATCAGCTGAACACCTCAATTCATTACGATACATATAGAGGTGTCGGAATCATTTTTAATTACACCGGAAGAAACGTTCTAGCAGATGCCTCTCGCCTTTTAATAACTGCCGATATTGCCGAACAGCCCAAAGCAAGAATTAATTATCAGAAGAATTTTGGCGGACACAGAGAATGGTGGTGGCTAACCGAAGCTTATGGCGCTTTTCTAAGACAAGAAATTTACATCAATGGTAAGGCCTCAGACAATATGCTTTATAACGCTTTCGAGTTCAACAATGAAATAAACAGAAATTTAAACTCTCTGAAAAGCTATGTCGGTTTTGGCCTAAACTATCATTACACCCATGTAAAGCCTAAGTACGATCGAGAATATAATCCGAATTCCATTTCTATAAACGATTACAATTTTAACAACATCGAATTCAACATGCACTATTCCTATAACGATATGGATAAAGTGTATTTTGCCACAAACGGAACCATTATAAAATCAAATGTAGCGCGATCGTTTCTAACCAATATCAACGCTACTTTCTCCGATCCAGATTTAACATCCGTTTCTGGCTCAACAAATAATTACACTAAATTTGGTTTCACTCTTGAAAAACGATTAAGAATCAAAAAGAAAATCACAGGAATCGTTGGGTTTGATTCTTATTTTATTTTTCAAGACAAACTCAAAAATGATCAAATTTCATTTTCAGAATTTGGTTATGCCTCAAAATATTTCTTGGGCGGAATAATTCCAAGCTCTGGCAGTAACCGTTTTCAATTAGCGGGTCTGCACGAAGACGAACTCAATGTTACGCAATACATGGGACTCAAACTCGGATCTCAAGTAAATCTTATTGGAAAAATTTATCTCACGCCACATTTTAATATTGCAACCGTTGGCTTCGGCACTTTTGACAACTATATCGACCACACCTTCAATCCAAAAGGAAAATGGGACGACAACATAGAACCGAGCCTTGTTATTTCTGGAGGAGCCGCAGTTTCTTACGAATCCATTTTAGGCCCAATTCATTTTGATACTTCATGGATCAACAACATCGACAAAGTAAGATTCTTTTTTAGCGTCGGATTATCACTAAATCCGTAAAATAAATTAAATCGAAGCCCTTTTTAAATCTAAAATCAGAAATCTATAATCTAAAACAAGTAGGGCGTACCACCATCGCGATAAGAGGGCCAAAATACTTTGTGTTTATTCGCCCTCTTATCGGCATGCTGTCGGGCTATCCGCTCCGCCGCGGCGGATTGCTCCTATCCCTCACGCACACGTAGACCAAGAACCAATTAATTTAACAAGACATTTACAGCTTTATTCGTTTATAACTTTAAATTTGAAGTTCAAACTCATGAAATGACAGCAGAAAACATCTCTCCAATTGCCTTCAAATTAAACTCCGAATTATTAGAAAATATCAATTCTATGGATTTCGAAAACTTAAAAAACAACTTCGGAATTAATTCAGCTGTTTTTGAAGAAATTAAAGAAGAATTATTCGACTATTTTGAAACCGAAAATTTACCGAAACTAAAAATTCTCCAAACCCATTTCGATATTTTTAAATACGATTCTACAGAAGGATTTGGCATCGAAGCAAAAATTTTCACTCTCGACAATAAAGAAACCGAATTGACTTTACACACCGAATTCTGCAATAATAACCTAAGATTTAAGTTAATTGAAGTAATGTAAATCTGCTTTTAAACCCCAAAAACATTAAAAATGATTGAAGAAATTCTATGTGACATACACGGTTCAAAAGAAATGTCTTTCGCTTGCATTCATATCGCAACAGCAATAGATTCAAAAAATCAAGTTGGCTTTTACTATTCCGAAGCCGAAGGAGATCTTCCGCAAATTGCTTGGTGCGGTTCCTGCGAACAATATCTTTTGGATAATGGCGAAGAATGGACAGAAACTTTTCAATCTCTAGCCGATTTTAAAATGTTATGCTCCGATTGTTTTGACGAAGCAAAAAACAACGAAACAGAAGCTCATCTCCGATAAATACCTTTCTATGAAAAAGATTCTTATCCTCTTTATATTTTTTCTTTTTAGTTCCTTGACATTTGCTCAAAGCAATGATATTTGGACTGCATTTCCGAACAAAGACACCACTTTAACCGGATTTAAAGACAAAAACGGCGTAGTAAAAATAGAACCCAAGTTTAGCGGTTTTACCATTGCGCGTAAATTCGAAAATATAATTGCCGTTACCGAAGAAGAAAGTGGAAAATGGAAAAACTATTATTTAACCAAACAAGGAAAGATTGTCGGACGAGACAGCCTATATGTTTTTGACAATGGTCCAGACTGCGAAAACGAAGGTTTTATCAGGTTTACAGATCGTAAAACAGATAAAATGGGAGTCTTTAATGCCGAAGGGAAAATTGTAATTCCAGCAGAGTACAGCTCTTTAACCAAAGTAAAAAACGGACTGACTGCGGTTTTGAAAGATGCTGAAAAAAAACAAGATGGCGAACACTTTTTCTTGACTGGTGGAAAAGAATTTCTAATCGACATCAACAACAAAGTTCTAGTTCAAGATTTTGCTTACAATGAAAATTTAAATTTCTATTCTTTAGAAAAATCAAAAACAAAAAGCACAGATCCAACTCGAGAAAGCTTTCTTGGAGTTGACGGGCAATACTATTCTTTTATAAATTTTGAGAAAGAGTTTAAATATTGGTTAGAAAACACTTTATTAAAGGATTTATCTAAAGCCAATTTAGATAAATATTCTTTCGATAAAATCATCTATTGGAAAGAACCTGACGGTTGGATAGACGCACCTAAAACTAAATTTATCGCTCAGAATTATACGTACTTAAAACTAAAATTGCAGGAACTTAAAAACCCAAAAACAGATTACTTTATTTCTTCTGGCGGATTAAATCCGTTTATTTTCGAATCAGACGAATACAAGATTTACTTTAATAATTGCAACGAATCTAAAGATTGGATTTATCCAACAAAGAGTATTATAATCAATCCAAAAAAACAAACCGATAATGGACAGGATCATTTTGAGTTTCTACGAACAGAAAACGGATACAAATTGATTAGTGTTTCTTCTAGAACAAATACTCTTAAATAATTTTTTCGGCTTTAAAGTTTACCTTTGTAAAAAAGTGAACTATGAAGAATTTTATATTTTTAGGTCTTGCCATAATCTTCGAAATCATTGCTACATCAGCATTAAAAAAGTCTGAAGAGTTTACCAAATTGCTCCCAAGCATCATTACTGTTATTGGTTATTGTGGCGCATTTTACTTTCTAAGTTTTGCCATTAGAACCATTCCAGTTGGTTTTGCTTATGCCATTTGGTCTGGAGTTGGAATTGTTTTAATCACGATTATTGGCGCTGTTTTCTTCAAAGAAATTCCAGATTTGCCAGCAATTATTGGTTTGGCTTTAATTGTAATTGGCGTTATTGTGATTAATGTTTTTTCTAAGACTGCTGCACATTAAAAGAGTTTCATGTTTAAAGTTTCACGTTCCAAGTTGTAACCTGAAACAAAAAAGCATTTCCGCAAGTTTCGGATTTTATACTTTCTAAAACCAATCGATATTTGTATTATAAAATGGAAAGAAGATGAACACACAGGAAACCATCAATTATAATCGTATCGCGGAAGCTATAGATTATATCAAAGCTAATTTTAAAGATCAGCCCAATCTGGATGAGGTTGCGGAAAAAGTACATTTGAGTCCGTTTCACTTTCAGAGGCTTTTTAGCGAATGGGCAGGAACGAGTCCGAAGAAGTTTTTACAATATACAAGCATCGAACACGCCAAAAAACTACTCAAAGAAAATCAGGCAACCATTTCTGAAACTGCCTTTGAAACTGGACTTTCAGGAACCAGCCGACTTCATGATTTATTTGTAAATATCGAAGGAATGACGCCTGCCGAGTATAAAAACGGAGGAAAAAACCTTGAAATCAATTACAGTTTTGCCGAAAGTCCGTTTGGGAATATTGTTGTGGCATCTACTAAAAAAGGCGTTTGTTTTATGGCTTTCGCCGAAGATGAAATAACTGGATTTATTGCCTTAAAAGATAAATTCCCAAATGCTCAATTTTCTAAAAAACTAGATTTATCACAGCAAAATGCTTTATTCATTTTTCAAAACGATTGGAGCAAATTATCTGAAATAAAACTTCACTTAAAAGGAACCGATTTTCAATTGAAAGTCTGGGAAGCTTTGCTGAAAATTCCAATGGGACAGCTTTCTACTTATGGTTCTATTGCAAATAAAATTCAGAAACCCAATGCATCGCGCGCCGTTGGAACAGCGATCGGAAGCAATCCGGTTGCGTTTTTAATTCCGTGTCATCGTGTTATCCAATCTTCAGGAACATTTGGCGGTTACATGTGGGGAAATACCCGAAAAACAGCTATTATCGGCTGGGAAGGCGCTCAAATAAATCTTTAAGTTTTTTCCGCCACGAATTCACGAATTAAACAAATTCTATGCGCATAGATTTTAAAAATAATTCGTGAATTCGTGGCAGAAAAAAATCTCAATCTTAAATTTAATCATGCAAAATATACAATCAAAAATTGCTTCTCAGAATTGGGAAAGCATCACCGAATCTATGCACGAAAATGGCTTTGCTATTATTCCAAATATCTTAAATAACGAACAATGTGAAGACTTAAAATTCGATTATGATAATCCAAATCTATATCGAAAAACCGTTGTCATGGAACGCTATCGTTTTGGTTTAGGCGAATATAAATATTTTAATTATCCTCTTCCCGATTTGATTCAGGACATTCGAACTTCGATTTATCCTAAACTGGCTCCAATTGCCAATTCTTGGATGAAAGCCTTAAATATCAATACCATTTTTCCAATAAATCATTCCGAATTACTACAACAATGTCACGATAATAATCAGCTGAAAGCAACCGTTTTAATTTTAAAATATGGCAAAAGCGGATTCAATACTTTACATCAAGATTTGTATGGAGATGTATATTTTCCTATTCAAATTGTGCTTTTTCTAAATGAACCTGATGAAGATTTTACTGGTGGTGAATTCGTTTTGACTCAGCAAACACCAAGAGCACAATCTAAAGCTATTGTTTTAAAACCTAAAAAGGGAGATATTCTAGTTTTTACAACCAATTTTAGACCTGTAAAAGGTTCGAAAGGTTATTATCGTGTCAATATGAAACACGGTGTAAGCGAGATTCTTTCTGGTGAACGACATACGTTGGGAATTATTTTTCATGATGCTCTTTCATAATTTTATCTCTCGCAAAGTCGCGAAGTCGCAAAAGCAATTACTTAACTTTGTGTTTTAAGTTTTCTTCCTTTGCTTCTTCAATAAAGACAAAGACTTTGCGTTTTTGCGACTTTGCGAGAAATTTATCTTTAAAAAATATGATTAAACATAATCAAATTCAAGATTCAGATTTTCGAAATAAAATTAAAAAAGGCGAAATTTGCTTTGGTGGAAACCAAAAATTAAAAATCTACGGAACGCTGAAATGTTCTTCGGGAAAGAGAATGAAACGTGAAAATCGGGTTTTCTTTTTATCTGAAAATGAAGCCAAACAAAACGGCTTCAGACCTTGCGGACATTGTATGAAATCGGAATATCAAAAATGGAAAAATGGACTTATTTAATCCTCAAATAGACGAAACAACAAATCTGCTTCCGAAAGATGGAACGGTGAATTATTACGGAAAATGCTTTTCTAGACAAGAAGCAGATTTTTATCGTGATACTTTACTAAATACAATCGAATGGAAAAATGATGAAGCTGTTATCTTCGGAAAATTGATTTTAACTAAACGAAAAGTTGCTTGGTATGGCGATCAAGAATTTGAATATACGTATTCAAATACAACAAAAAAAGCGTTGCCTTGGACTCCTGAACTTTTGGAATTAAAGAAAATTATTGAAGAAAAAACGGGAGAAACTTTCAATTCTTGCTTGCTGAATTTATACCATACTGGCGAAGAAGGAATGGCGTGGCACAGCGATGCTGAGAAAGATTTGAAGAAAAATGGAGCAATTGGATCAGTAAGTTTTGGTGCCGAACGCAAGTTTGCTTTCAAACATAAAGAATCTAAAGAAACGGTTTCTCTAATTCTGGAACACGGAAGTTTATTGGTGATGAAAGACGAAACACAAACGCATTGGCTACATCGATTGCCTCCAACAAAAACGACTCAAAAACCAAGAGTAAATTTGACTTTTAGAACTATTGTGAGATAAAAAAGTTACTTCTTTTTTGTCGCAACATTTTCATACGAGCGTATTAAAGCGTCTTCAAACATTTCGGGTCTTACTCTTGAAAGTTCGACAATTGTCCAGCCTTGTTCTCCCCATTTGTTCGGAACTTCATAGAAAATCTTTTCGCTTGACGCACAAAAAACAGATTGATCTATTTCGTTTAATTTTAAAACGGCATGATTATTTTTTTCGTCAAAAGTGGCAAAAATCTTCTTTTTGATTCGAAAGGAAGTTTTCTCAAAATGAGGCTCTTCAGTTACATCTGGAAATGACATTGCTAATTTTCTGAATTCTTCAATTGAAACCATAATACCATTTTTTAAAGATTAAAGTTTACTTTTTACCAGCCTTGATTTAGTCCGTTTTTAAGTACCTCATTATATTTCTCTTTATCAAAAGAATATAAGTTTGGAGCTTTGTGTGCAACGTTACTTTTCTTTTCATCCAATTTAGTAAGGATTCCGATATTGGTAATTTTGCGTAAAAAATTTCTTCGATCGAGCTTTTTGTCCAAAATCGTTTCATACAATTTTTGCAGTTCAGGAATAGTAAATTTCTCTGGCAACAAATTGTAACCAACTGGCATTAAATTCAATTCGGTTCGTAAAGTATCCAATGCTTTATCCAAAATTTCTTTATGATCTAAGATCAATTCTGGAACTTCTTTATGATCAATCCACTCAACAACTTCATATCTTCCTGTTGGATTTGGGAGAATTTTAGAAAAATCTACCAAAGCATAATATCCAATTGTAACAAAACGGCGAGTTAGCCATTTTCCTTTTTCTTCTTCAATCTGAAGAAATTCCAGCGTTTTTTCATCAAAATGCTGATGGTTGCGATTTACTTTTCCAAAGGTTGCAAATTGTCTTAAAAACACTCCGTCAACACCTGTTCTGCCATTCAAAACCGTGATTGCTGCCGTATCAATATCCTGATCTACAGGAATAAAACCACCTGGCAGAGACCATTTATTGGCACGTTCTACTTTAATCAATAAAACTTTTAATTGATTATCGTGAAAACCAAAAATGACACAGTCTATAGAGAGTCCGGGCTGATAATTTTCGTTATTATCTAAAATGTCTTTTAACATCAGATTGGTATAAATTCTTTCTTTTAATAACTCTGCAATTTACTTCATTTTTATAAAACTGAAATATTTTCTAAAAACAAAGACTTCACTTTTAAAAACAGAAGTGTTGAAACTACAATTTTAACGTAAATTTAAAATCAAATTTAAAAAAAATAAGTACATTGCGTCATTATAACACATTAATGATTTTAATTGTTATAATTCAATCAAAAACAAAGAAAAATAATACAAGCTGTTCCCATTTTTCTTCAAGTGAGCGTAGAAATTTAAATACAGAAGTTATGATTACCAATCCTTTAAAAGACATCAATAAAAAAATTAGAACCAGAATATGGTCTTCATTCGGATTTGTTTCTAAAACCTATCTTCTGGAAGAATCTCTAAGATATAGTGAAGAACAGGAGCGAATCTTTAACGAAATGATTGTTGAAACTGATGTAAAAGATAAAAAAGCAAAACGAGAAGCTTATGAAAAAGCCTTGTATGCATCTTATAAAGGAATTGGCGCAATGGATTTTATAAATACCGTTTTAAAATAAATACCTACACATTTTTATAATTTATAATGCAGGCCTCACTTCGGTGAGGTTTTTTATTATAAATTTTACACTAAAATGAAAGAAAATGGTCATTTATTAATTATTTTAGCCACTTTAAAGTAAGAATATACCCCTATAGAAAAAGTACATGGAAAACATCATTGAATCAGAAAGTTACAAAATACAAAAACCAGAGAGCTGGGCGCCTACAATTAATGACGATCAGCTTATTGACTATATACAAGAATCGGATTTCTCCAACAAGCAAGTTGAAGAAGGTCGTGATTTCTGCTACTTCTTAGATAAAATCTACTACACAAGCGATACTGAAAACAGTGAATATGCTTGCGTTGCCTATACGCTGAACGAGCCATCAAATCTTGAAAGTGCTTCTGTAAGAGACGTTGTGGTAGAAGAAAATGAAACGTATTTGATACACAGAATCAGTGTGTTGAGAGATGGCGTTTTGATCGATAAAATTCCTGACACTAAAATTAAAGTTTTAGATAGCGAAAATCAGAGTGAAGGCGGAATTTTGAGCAGCAACAAAAAAGTAAATATTACGATTAAAGATTTACGTCTTTATGATATTTTAATTACGGAAGATTCGCGTACAAAGGTTTTTACAGATCGTGATTTTATGCGAAAAGAATTTCTTAAGTATGTGTATGTAACGCCAAGTACTTACTGGGCTTATGGCAAATACAAGTTTTCTTTTATCAATGACAGAAAAGAGGCCATCACATACAAAAAAACGTTCTTTAGAAATGAAGAAGGAAATGTTTTGGAGCCAGAAATTAATTTCTTGAAAAAAGGAGAGAAATTTGTAATCGAAAAAGAAGATTACATCAACTCTTTCGATTCAAACCGAGAAATTGCTCCTTTTATTGATTTTGCAACAGATCGCAATTGGACTGATTTATCAAATTACATTTCTCCGCTTTACGAAGAAATATACAGTAAAGCTTCTTTAACTGAATTTGCTCCGAAATTGGTAGAAAAGCTAGATGCAATTGCTGATCAAGATGAGAAATTGCAGTTTGCCATTGATTATGTGCAGAACCACGTTTACTATGTTTACAATGCTGATGAAATGAACGGTCACAAACCGCAAGAACCATCGGTTACTTATGAAAACAAACAGGGAGATTGCAAAGCTAAATCGGTTTTACTTAAAGTGGTTTTAGATTATATTAATGTTGATGCTTCTGTTGTTTTGGTTAATTTCAATTCTGACCATTACATGAAATATTACCTTCCGTCGCTATTGACTTTTAATCACGTTATTGTAAAAATCAATTATAAAGACGAAACTTATTTTGTTGATGCTACTTCGAGAGATGAATTTGGATTAATTGAAAATCGCGGTTACATCTATTTTATGCATTATCTGGAGGTAAAACCAAATCAGGAATTACAGATTAAAAAACCTTCTAAATTTCCTTATTATGGCATCAATGAAAAAGCAGATTTCAGTGCTCAAAATAATACTGGAACCCTAAAATTGGTTACGACTTACAAAGGAAATCGTGCCAATTATATGCGTAAATATTTCAAAAACACGAACAAAAGAGAGATCATTGACAGCTGGAATAATTTCTTGTTTTATACTTTAAATTATTCGAATGATAGAAATGGAACTGACATCAGAACCATTTTTAAAGATGCATCGATCGAAATTATAAGTGATGATAAAAAACTGAATGAGTTTACGATTCAATATAATACTTCTATTGAAAATCCGTATTTTACAGATGCTGAGAAGAATCGTTTTTTAATGTATTTTGATCGCAATGTGGTTAAAAATTCTGCTCGTGATTTTATTCATACGGACCTTTTGTTCTGGCATAATTTTGATAACGAGAAATACGAAATCAATTTAGCAACAGATCAAAAAATTGACACTCAGGAAAAATATACAATTCAGGAAAGTACAATTACAAATCCTTATTTTGATTATACAAGTCGTAAAAAAGTGACTAAAAATAGTGCTTCTATCTATGTTGATTTTAAACCATTAATCAATTTAGAAATTCCAAGCGAAGATTTTGAAGATTTTAGAAATGCACACCATGAAGTTGCTGACAGTAATTTCGGAATCGGAATTGACATTATCGAAGAAGGTTTATTGAATATGCTGAAATACAGTTTCAAGAAACGTCTAAAATAATTGAACATAAAAAAAGCGAGGTTGTAAAGACCTCGCTTTTTTATTTAATATATTGTACTTAATCAATTTAACACATAGAAACATAGTTCTTAAAGACTTAAAAAAGGCGTTTCACTAATTTCAATACACATAGGCTATGTGTTAAAGCTTGCTTTTTCTTTAGTCTTAAATAGAAACTATAAAGTCTATGTCTCTATGTGTTAAATTAAATTTCATTCTATTTCCTCGATGGATTAATTTACTAATTCAAAATCAGATTTTAATTTAATATCTGCTGATGAAGTTCCGATCATTACTTCAAAATCTCCTGGTTCAGTTCCCCATTCTAATTTATTATTGTAGAAAGAAAGTTTCTCTTTGTCAATTGTAAACTCGATTGTTTTAGATTCTCCTGCGTTTAATTTCACTTTTTGGAAATCTCTTAATTCTAAAACTGGTCTTACAACAGATCCGAATTTATCTTTCAAATACAATTGCGCTACTTCTTCTCCAGCTACTTTTCCAGTATTTTTCAATTGGAAAGAAACTTTGATTGTTTCGTTGTTTTTTATTTTAGTTGAAGATAATTTCAAACCAGAATAATCAAACGTTGTATAACTTAATCCATATCCAAAAGGAAACTTTGGAGAGTTTTTTAAGTCGATATAAGCTGAAACATAATTTGTTGCATTTTCATCTTTTGCAGGTCTTCCTGTGCTGAAATGATTGTAATAAATTGGCACTTGCCCTACTTCTCTTGGGAAAGTCATAGGCAATTTTCCAGACGGATTGTAATCTCCAAATAATACATTTGCGATTGCATTTCCTGCCTCAGTTCCTAACCACCAAGTGTAAAGAATTGCAGGAACATTATCTGCAGTATAGTTAAAAACTAAAGGTCTTCCAGCATTTATTAAAACTACAACTGGTTTTCCTGTTGCCATAACTGCTTTTACTAAATCTTCTTGAACTCCTGGCAAATGAATGTCGCTTCGGCTTTTTGCTTCACCGCTCATATCGTGTCTTTCTCCAATACTCAAAATTACAACGTCAGCTTGTTTTGCTGTTTCAACTGCTTCTGCAAAACCGTCTTTGTTGTCACCAGTAACATCACAGCCTTTTGCGTACAATAATTTTGTGTTCTTGCCTACTTTATTTTGTAAACCATCCCATTGCGAAACAACCCATTGATCGTATTTTACCTCTGGAAGTTCAACAGCCCAAAATCCCATATTGGCTTTGTACTCTTTTACCATTGGTCCGATGAAAGCAATTGTTTTTACGCTTTTAGAAATTGGTAAAGTTTGGTTTTCGTTCTTTAATAAAACGATACTTTTCTCTGCCATTTCACGAGCCGCTTTTCTGTGCTCTGGATTATTTAAGGCTTTTTCTTCACGTTTTCCATCCGAATATTTGTAAGGATCATCAAATAATCCTAATTCGAATTTCTTGCGAAGAATACGTCTTACTGCATCATCAACTAAATCAATAGAAACTCTTCCTTCTTTTACTAACTGAGCTAGATTGCCACGGTAAGCATTGCTTTCCATATCCATATCGCTTCCTGCAGTAATTGCTGAATAAGCTGCTTCTTTCAAATCTTTAGAATATCCGTGCGCTACCATTTCTCCAATTGATCCCCAATCTGAAACTACGAAACCTTGAAAATTCCATTTTCCTTTTAAGATATCTCTTTGCAAATGAGCATTTCCAGTTGCTGGAATTCCGTTAATATCATTAAATGAATTCATGAATGTTGCTGCACCAGCGTCTAAAGCTGCTTTAAACGGAGGCAAATAGGTCTCCAAAAGCATTCTTTCGCTCATGTCCACAGAGTTGTAATCTCTTCCTCCAACTCCTGCTCCATAAGCAGCAAAGTGTTTTACGCAGGCCATAACAGAATTTAATTCTCCCAATTTATTTCCTTGAAAACCTTTTACTCTCGCGTAAGCAATTTTAGAACCTAAGTAAGTATCTTCTCCCGCACCTTCCATTACACGTCCCCAACGAGGATCGCGACCGATATCTACCATCGGAGCAAATGTCCAGTGAATTCCGCTTGCTGCTGCTTCAGTTGCTGCAACTCTTGCGCCTAATTCGATTGCCGCTAAATCCCAACTTGCCGCTTCCGCTAAAGGAAGAGGAAAAGTCGTTTTGTAGCCGTGAATAACATCTTGTCCAAACAACAACGGAATTTTAAGTCTTGACTGCATTGCCAATTCCTGATATTGTCTGGTATATTTTGTTCCGATGACATTTAGCATCGAACCAATTAAACCTTGTTTGATTTCGGTTTGTTTGTTCGGATTAATGGTAATTGGTCCAGTTGCCTGGTTGTCTCCAGTGTACTGATTCAACTGACCGACTTTTTCTTCAATTGTCATTTTTTTCAACAGATCATTGACTTTCTGATCTATTGACTGCTGCTGGGCTGACGCCATAAGCGACAGCATAAACAGCGTAATTGTGGTTACTTTTTTCATAGTTTAAGTTTTTACCAAACGTAAGTAGCGACTGCTCCAGCGTTTAGTGTGGTTGTGGTTTGTTGTTGGTTGTATTTAATATTAAATGTTTCTGCCGAAGCTCCGTCATTTTCTACAATTAAAACAGTTTGTCCTGACGGAGTTTTGAAAGCTACATTATATAAGTTTCCTGCTATATTACTTCCTATTCTTACCGAACCTTCTGGAACAAATTTAGAAGCGTGTCCGATAATATAATATCCTACTTCTCTTTTGATGTTTTGATTTTGGTCAATCATCAAAGCGCCTTTACAAGTTGAACATCCTCCAGGTGTAAAAGGTTTGTAGAATTCATCATTTGCCAATCCCCAAGAAAGTGTATTTTTACTCCAGTTTCTCATAGAACCGATTACTACATTTTTTACACTCCATTTTAAATCGCTTTCAAAATTGCTTCCTGATCCTGTGTATTGTTCTGTAAAATACAAATCTTTATTTGGAAATTCATTATGAACTGTTGATAAAGCGCTAATGTCACCTTCGTACAAGTGAAAAGCCGATCCTGTTACAAACGGATTTGCTTTTGGATCTCTTAAAATCGTCAAAGGATATTCTGGTTTGTTACAGTTGTGATCGTAAACAATGATTTTGGTTTTGATTCCTGCTTTCGCGAAAGCGGGACCTAAATTATTCCCAACAAAATCTGCTTGCTGTTCTGCCAACATCAATAAACTCGGATTGTTTCCTGGGTGCAAAGGCTCGTTTTGAGGCGTAATCGCGTCAATAACAATTCCGTGAGATTTCATTGCTTGAATGTATTTCACGAAATATTCTGCGTAAACTTGATAGTATTTTGGCTGTAAACTTCCGCCTTTTGAACTTCCGTTGTCTTTCATCCAAACTGGCGGAGACCACGGAGAGCCCATTATTTTAATCTTAGGATTTATAGCTAAAATTTCTTTTAAAACCGGAATTACATCGTCTAAATCTGGTCCAAGATTAAAGTGTTCCAGTTTCAAATCGGTTTGTCCTTCTGGCATATCATCATACGAAAAAACTTTCTCATTCAAATCTGATGCTCCAATACTAATTCTTAAATAACTTAAACCAATTGCATTGTCTTTTCTTGAAAATAATTCCTGAAGTAATGCTTCTCTTTTTGACTTATCTAATTTTTTAATAGCCTGAGCGCTTCCTCCCGTTAAAGAAAATCCGAAACCTTCTACAGTTTGAAATTTCTCAGCTGGATTTATTTCAATGGTTTGATTTGAATTTGTTTCTGAAACAAAAGCCAAATCAGTTTGTTTTTTAAGTTTTGACGTTTCATCTGTTGTGGTAATCCAAGACGAAACTTTTCCAGTATTTTTTACAGCATTTGTTGAAGATCCACAGTTGAACTGCATTGCAATTAATGGCAGTAGAACTAGGATTTGAAGTTTTTTGTTGATGTTTTTCATTTTAATCTATTTCTATTAAGACAGGCAAATGATCCGACGGATATTTTAAATCCTTTGAATCACTTAACACTGCGTGTTTTTGAATTTTTAGACCGCTATTTTTTGAAATAAAAATGTAGTCTAATAATAATGTTACGGGTTCGTTGTGTTTGAAATCGTTGAAAGTTCCTGAAGGTCCAAAAGGTTTTTCTACTGAAACATCTTTGGTATCGTCCATCACTTTTTTGATTTCTCCAATTTGCGTTGTGTTTGGTTCCGAATTGAAATCACCCATTAAAAAAGCAGGATAATTTTTAGTGTTTAATTCTTTCATTTTAGAAAGCGCAAGCTGTACGCCTTTTACTCTCGCCTCTTCGCCCATGTGATCTAAATGCAAATTGAAAACCCAAAATGTTTTTTTAGTTTTTAGATCTTTAAAAAGTCCGTATGTGCAAACTCTGTTGCATGCTGCATCCCAACCTCTTGAAACCACATTTGGAGTTTCAGACAACCAGAAAGTATTTGATTGCTCCACTTTAAAACGGTCTTTTTTATAGTAAATCGTGCAAGCTTCTCCTAAACCTCCTTCTTCTCTTCCCACTCCGAATTTGTTATAATTTGGCAAAGCCGCAGCAATATCTAACACTTGATTTGGCGTTGCTTCTTGAACTCCGAAAATATCCGGACTGTAAAAACCGATTTGAGATGTAAAATAATCTTTTCGGTTTGGCCAAGCATTTTCTCCATCTGAAGCAACATCCAAACGGATATTATAAGTCATAATTTTTAAATTCTGACCATAAAATGAGTTCATGGTTAAAAGCAGCATTACTGCAAAAACAAGTTTGTTTATCTTTTTCATGTTAAAAAATTTTAATCTGGTAAAGCTAGTGTTTGCAAGACTTTAAAGAAAAAAATCTATTTAAAACTTATGTTAATTATATACCCTTACATAATCAATTTCATAAGTTGATCTTTGAAAATTTGGATCGACTGCTCCTCCAAAATTTCCTCCCATTGCAAAGTTTATAATCACAAAGAATTTCTCATTAAATGGAGTTGTGCTTGAGTTTTTGTAGGTGTAAAACAAATTATCATCTACAAAAAATTTGATGTTTTCGGCATCCCATTCGGCAGCATAAATATGAAACTCCGTTGTCGAATTTGGAGCCGTTGTTGTTTTGGTATCTGGCGTATTTCCTGAACGTCCTGGAGAATGCAATGACGAATGAATTACATTTGGATTGTTCCCAACTGATTCTAAAATGTCTATTTCTCCGCATAACGGCCAACCTGCAGTATCAATATTATCTCCCAACAACCAGAAAGCCGGCCAAGTACCACCGCCAACTGGTAATTTTGCACGAACCTCTGCTCTTCCGTATTTAAATGAAAATTTACCTTTTGTCAGCATTCTACTTGAAGTATATTTACTTCCTTGATAATCTTCTCTGATTGCTGTGATTTTCAAAAGGCCACCTTCGATTTTTACATTTTCAGAGCGGTTTGTGTAATATTGCAATTCGTTATTTCCAAAACCGTTTCCAGTTCCTAAATCGTAACCCCATTTATTAGAATCGGGAGCTCCATCTGTATTAAATTCATCTGACCAGATTAATTTTCTGGCTACGAAAATATTTACTGTTGCAGAAGTATTAGTGTATTTTATTCCATTAAATGCTGTAACATCAATGGTATAGGTTTGCGTTCCTGGCTTGGTAAATTCATAGGCGAAATTGCTGGTTGTAAACTCTTTTGTTTCGTTGTTTACCACAATTTTATAAGACTTCGCACCAGCAGCATCTATTTTTAAATTAATTTTTCCGCTTCCGTCTCCATTTGGCATTTCGGCAGTTTTACCCACTACATCAACTTGCACAGAAATTTTATCAGGAGTTACCACTGGAGGAGTTTCAGGCGAATCGTTGTTACTGCTACAAGACTGAAATACAAACAACAGGATTAAAGTAAAAATTCCGGCTCTATTTACGAGATTAATCATTTTCATCTTTTTATTATTTAATGGTTTAGTTAATAAATTGAATATCAAGATAAATATTATTTCTTCTACTTTTTTTTTTTTAATAACAAAAAAATTCAGGTTAAAAATGAGTTTTAAAATTGAAATGTTATTTCCAAGTGTAAGTCCCAACTGATCCAGCTTCTAGCGAAGTTGTTACCCATTTCCCATTAAATTTAATATTGAAAGTTTCTGTTGCAGAACCATCATTTTCAACAATCAATACTTTAGAACCCGAAGGTGTAATGAAAGCAACATTCTGCAAACTTCCTCCAGAATTACTTTCGATTCTTATAGATCCCATCGGAACAAATTTTGAAGCATGAGCAATAATATAATAAGCCACATTACGCTGAAAGGCATCACCTGAAGTTATCGTGATAGCACCTTTACACATGGTACAACCGCCATCTGTATGTGGCCCATAATTTTGATCATTAGCCACATTCCATTCTAATGCATTTCTACTGTAATTTCTCATTGATCCGATAATTACATTTCGAAGATGCCATTTTAAATCACCATCAAAACTACCTTCAGAAGAAGTCCATTGTTCTGTAAAATATACGTTTTTAGTCGGATAAGAGTTAAAAACATTAGTTAAAGCGCTAATATCTCCAGCATATAAATGGAAAGCCGATCCGTCTACAAATGGAAATGCATCTGCATCTGCCAGAATTGCTTTTGGATAGTTTGGATTATCGCAGTTGTGATCGTAAGCAATAATTTTTACGCTTAGATTTGCTGTTTTAAATGCTGGTCCTAAACTATTTTTAATAAAAGCTCCCTGATCTGTAGCAGACATATACATACTTGGATTATTTCCGTCATGTAAAGGTTCGTTTTGGGGAGTTACCGCATCGATTGTAATTCCTTCTGCTTTCATCTGCTGAATGTATTTTACAAAATATTTAGCATAAACATCATAATATTCTGTTTTCAGTTTTCCTCCTTTAAAACTAGCCACATCTTTCATCCAAATTGGTGCAGACCAAGGTGTTGCTAAGATTAAAATTTTAGGATTAATTGCTAAAATTTCTTTTAGCATGGCAATTAGATTTTTATCTTTTTCTAAACTAAATTTATCTAGATTCAAATCTGTTTCTCCAGCCGCAAGATCATCATAAGTAAAAGTCGATGCACTTAAATCTGAAGCTCCAATACTAATTCTGATGTAACTTACTCCGATTGAATTTTCGCCAGAACCAAATAATTCCTGCAAAAGAGTAGTTCTTTTTGTTGGATTTAATTGATTTATCACATCAACACTTCCTCCTGTTAAGGTATAACCGAAACCGTCAATAGTTTGATATTTTTGAGCAGCATTCACTTCAATATTTGCGTATGCATTTGATGTTGTACCAAATCCAAGTGTTCCAGATTGTTTTGCCAATAAAACGCTTTGATTCCCTTTTGTTAGCCAAAAATCAACATCGTTTGTAATCACTACAGGAGGTGTTACTGGTGGATCTACTGGAGGGTTTTCTACTGGATCGCTTGAAGAAGAGCATTTTACTTGAGCCAATACGGCTGCCATAAATAAAAATGCTTTTATGGTATTTTTTAAATTAAACTTCATTTTTCGTGGTTATTTAGTTAGTTGACAATTAATATACAATTGTCTGTATAGCGTGTGCCGGAATTGTAATTGTGGTTTTTTCCGTTTGATTTTCTAGCGAATAAACAATCTCTTTTTCAGATTGATTCATTACTACGGTAATCAATTGTCCGTTAGCATTTTTAAAAGAAGTACTTAACAACGATTTGTTGCTTATGGTTTCTATTACTCTTTTTGCATTTGGTCTAATGAATTTTGAGAAATGTCCAATATAATAATACATTGGCGTGTAGATTAATTCATCTTTTGTTATGTCAGCATGAATCGGTGCGAAACAGAAATTTCCAACATGATTTGGACCTCCTTTTTGGTCTAAAAGAATATTCCAGTCTGTCCAACCTACTGTTCCGTTATTAAAATCATTAATCATATTGATTCCGTAACGCTCTGCATTTCCCCAAAACTGATATTTTGAAGCATCAAACTTTTCGATACAGCCTTCTGTAAAAAGCAGATTTTTATTTGGAAAAGCTTCGTGAACTTCTGCTACAGATTCGAATTGAGGAGGGCCTCCGTTCCAAGTTTCATACCAGTGAAATCCAATTCCCCAAGCATATTTAGAAACCTCAGGATCTGAAAAAACAAGATTAGCTCTTTTGGTTAGCATATCTCCACGATTATGATCCCAAATAATAACTTTTTTAGAACCCAATCCTTCTTTTTCTAAAGTTGGCCCAAGGTTATTTTTAAGAAAATCTCTTTCTGCTTCCGGAGTGTAAATGCAAGATTCCCAACTTTGTCTCGCCATTGGTTCGTTCTGAACTGTCAATCCCCAGATCGGAATTTCTTCTTTTTCGTATTCCTTTATGAACTTCGTATAATACAATGCCCAAGCTGGAGCAAATTCAGGCAATAAAACGCCGCCGTGCAAAATATCATTATTGTCTTTCATGAAAGCTGGGGGACTCCAAGGACTGACAAATAAAGTTAGTTTTCCGCCGGCTGTTTCAATTGCTTTTTTGATTAAAGGAATTCTATATTTGCGATCGTGGTTTATATTAAAAGTCTTTAATTCTTTGTCTCCTTCAGAAACATAAGTATAGCTGTCACTGCTGAA
Organism: Flavobacterium sp. HJSW_4; assembly: GCF_042436695.1. Lineage (NCBI taxonomy): Bacteria > Pseudomonadati > Bacteroidota > Flavobacteriia > Flavobacteriales > Flavobacteriaceae > Flavobacterium > Flavobacterium sp. HJSW_4. Next base: position 45,068 of record NZ_JBHNPP010000018.1, on the reverse strand, counting down.
ATCGCAGCTGTGAATGTTTGTTCTAGCTAAAGAATAACCAATTCCTTTATTTTTATCGTAATAAGCAGTTAAGAATTCCTGCTGTTTTTTAGGCGATAATTTTGCGAAAACTTCTGCGCTTGCATCTGTAATTGCACCTCCGATTCCGAGGAAGGTTTGGTCTGTTTTTTTAGTATTTACAGCAATTGATACTGTTGCTATTTTTTGTGTGTTGTTTGAAATTAAATCATTTGATAATGACAATTTCCAGTTTGTATTTTCGGCAGTAGTAAAAACCTTTATTTTATTATTTTTTTGAGCTATTATTTGTGAATTAAAACAGCTTAATTGAATAAAGGCAAAGGTTAATAGCAATATTGGAGTTGTAACTTTCATATTGTTCTATAAACAGTTTTAAGGTAAAGTAAATAGAAGGCTAATAACTAATTCAAATTAGCCTTCTTCATTACTTCTAACAAAATATTAGTAAACAAGTGTTTGTATAGCATGAGGCGGAATTTTTACTTCTGCCTTTTTATCACCAATAATTAAATTGTATGTAAGATCATTTGCTGATTGGTTCATGACAATAGTTGCCATTGTTCCATCAGCATTTAAAAAAGATGTGCTTAATAAAGCGCTTTTGCTTGCAGCTGTGCTTACGCGAACAGCATTTAAGCGAATGAACTTTGAAAAGTGTCCAATGTAATAATAAGATGGAGTGTAAATTAATTCTCCTGTTGTCGTATCTGCATGAATTGGTGCAAAACAGAAATTTCCAACATGATTAGGGCCTCCGTTTTGGTCTAAAAGAATATTCCAATCTGTCCAAGCCACAGTTCCGTTATTAAAATCATTAATCATATTGATTCCGTAACGTTCTGCATTACCCCAAAATTGATATTTCGAAGCGTCAAATTTTTCGATACAACCTTCAGTAAACATCAGTTTTTTATCTGGATAAGCTTCATTTACTTTGCCTACATTATCAAACATCGGCGCACCGCCTGACCAAGTTTCGTACCAGTGAAATCCCATTCCCCAAACATATTTTGATGCTTCAGGATCTGAATAAATTACATTGGCACGGTAATTCATCAAATCACGGTTATGATCCCAAACGATAATTTTTTTATCGCCAAGATTTTCTTTTTTCAAAGTTGGGCCAAGATAATTTTTGATGAAATCTCTTTCTGCTTCAGCTGTGTAAATACAAGATTCCCAAGTTTGAACCGCCATTGGTTCATTTTGAGTAGAAGTTCCCCAAATCGGAATTCCTTCTTTTTCGTAAGCTTTAATAAATTTTACATAAAAGTTAGCCCAAGTCTGGTAGTATTCAGGAAGTAAAGTTCCTCCTTTTAATACATTTTTATTACTTTTCATAAAAGCATTTGGAGACCATGGCGCAACATAAGTTGTCAATTTTCCACCTGCTTTTTGAATAGCTTGTTTGATTAAAGGAATACGAAATTGCTTGTCGTGATCAATAGAAAAAGTCTTCAGATCTTTATCTCCTTCTTCGATATAAGAATAGCTTCCACTGCTAAAATCAGAACTTTGAATCGTTGTTCTTAGCAAAGAATAGCCAATACCTTTTTGCTGATCGTAGTAAGCATTTAAAAATTCTGCTTGTTTTTCTTTTGAAAGTTTAGCAAATATTTCGGCGCTAGCATCTGTAATAGCACCACCTATTCCCATAAAAGTCTGAAACTTTTTAGATGGTTGTACGAAAATAGAAGTTTCGGTTTCCAGAGGTTGTTTTGCGACAGAAAAAGTCAAATTATCTGTAGTAGTTAATCGTAACTTAGAGTTCTCTGCTGTAGTATAAACGGTTATTTTTTTTCCGTCGGTTGTAAACTCTTTTTTTGTTTTTGGCTGTTGTGCAAAAGCTGCAGCAGAAAACAAAAGGCATATAATTTTTAGGCTATTTTTTTTCATTCGCTTCTAATTATTATGTTTTAAAATTGAAGTTTAGAAGAAATCAAAAAAATGAGTTCTACCCTTTTGAAGGATTTAAAAAATAGCCCATACTCATAATGATTATGGGCTATTTACAACCAAACTTAAACTTAAACTTAACTTAACTTTTTATTTTCCTCTGAACTCAACCTTTTTAATTGTAATTGGTTCATTACCTGTTTTATTACTTCCAGATCTAATTACAAGATATATTGTACCATTTTCAGAGAATTTAACTACATTAGAAACTGTTTTCGTTGCATCATTTTTCACACATCCAACTCCAGATAATCTTCCAGAAAATTTAGCTTTTCCGCAACCATCCCAAGTACTTATTCCCATAACTCTGTTTTCTTTATACTCAGTACCTAGAACTGGCGCTGTTTTACCAGCGTATACTTCAAACCAAGTCTCATCTAAACCACTAGGGCAAGAAATTGTCATATCGATTGTGTACTCTCTATCTTTTACAACTTCGATAGCTTGATAAATACCTTCTTGAGCACCTCCGCCTGGCAAATGAATTGTAGCACCGTTGGCGCTGTAAGACCAAAAAGCAGCACCTGATGGGCTTAATTGTGCACTAGTCCATTTAGCTTGATCTGCAGCTGTTGCAAAATTCCCTCCTTGCACTAAGTTTCCTTTTGCAGGGTCTGTTTGTGCAACCACAATCTGTTGAGAAGAAGTTCCAGTAGCTGCTCCTGCTCCATAAGCTGTATGCGTAACTGTGTAAGTTCCTGCATCAGGTAAAGAAATCACTTGATTCATTTTTCCTGGACTTGCACCATCACCAGTATCCCAATGCGAAACAATAACTCCTTTAGGTTGCGCGGTTAGAAGATAAGTATTCATAGCTCCTGCAACTGGTGTTATAGTAAACGAAGCGTCAACATTTGTAGCTACAAGCGGATTCTCATTAACTTCTTCACTACAGCTGTTTAGTGTTCCTAATGCTAAAGCTAGCATTAGGTATACACTTTTTCTAAAATATATATTTAGGTTCATTTCTTTTTGTTTTGGTTATTAGTAAATACTATTGGTAATTAGGATTTTGTTTCAATTTAGTACCGTTAAGTTCTGTGTACGGAATTGGTAAAATCTCGTCTGTTCCAGCATCAAAACCTCTATCAGATAATGCTGCTGCTGCATCTCCCCATCTTACTAAATCAAAGAATCTATGTCCTTCACCTGCTAATTCCATTCTTCTTTCATGTTTAATAGCCTCTAATGTTACAGGAACAGAACCTAATCCAACTCTCTCTCTAACTGCATCAAGTAACGCTTGTGCTCTTGGTCCAGAACCTAAAGCTTCTGCTTCCATTAAGTAAGTATCTGCAAGTCTGATTACATAAGAGTTTTGTTTGTAGTTCAACTCTGAGTTACCTCCACCAGTACTAACATCTGACTGTCTTGGAAGATATTTGTTTAAGAAAAATCCAGTATCTTGGTAAGCTGGGATATAATCTGCTTTACCTGCAGCTTTTAATGCTTTTAAGTCAAGAATTGTAGCTCCTAAACGTGGATCGCCTTGCATTGCATCATATAATTTTTGAGTTGCAACGTTGAAAGCCCATCCTGCTGGAAGATCTGGTGCATCAGAACCTTTTGGTCTAGAATATCCTCTAGGTCCAACCATGATGTTTAAAGAGTTTCCTTCGTCTTTACCTTGTCCCCAGAATGTCCAATCAGAGTTACCAGCGCTACTGTGCGATACTTCGATTATTGATTCTTCGTTGAATTTATTTGAAGTTACCCATAAGTCGCTAAAATTATCCAATAATTTATTTCCATATTGATTTACCGCTCCTGGAGTACCATTTACTTCCGCAAGAACTGCCGCTGCTTGAGGTTTTTTACCTTCAAATAAAAGCACTTTTCCTAAAAGAGCCTGAGCTGCTCCTTTGTTAAATCTTCCTGATTCAGTATCTGCAGCTACAGTATTTGGCAAATCTGCAATAGCTTCTGTTAAATCTTTTTCGATTTGAGCATAAATTACCTCTGGTGCAACTTGTTCAGGATTGTAAATTGTTTCTGTAGTTAATGGCTCTAAAACTAAAGCAATGTTTTTGAACATTCTTACTAAATTAAAATAGTAAAACGCACGTAATGTCTTAGCTTCTGCTGCAAATCTCTTTCTAACTCCACCATCCATACTAGCATCTGGCAACTTAAACAATAAAAGATTTGCTCTAGAAATACCTTGGTAATGATCGTTCCAGTAACTTGCTGGAATAGTAATTGAAGAAAGTGAGTGTGTAGAGAAATTTTGAATTCCAGTTCCATCTGTAGAACTACCTCCACCAGCATAAAAATCATCAGAACCAGCATTTAGCAATGCTACTAAATTTTCAAAACCACCTGTATTTTTTCTCAATGGATCGTAAACTCCAACCAAAGCAGCGTAACATTGCTGTTCATTAGAAAAATACGTACTTGTGTCAAATTTTCCTTCAGGGTTAGTGGTCACAAAATCTTCAGAGCAAGAGCCTAGAACAGCCAATGCCACAGCCACATATATATATTTAAATTTTATCGTTTTCATGATTCTTTATTTTTTAAAATTGAACGTTAACTCCAAACAAAATAGATCTTGCTTGCGGGTAAACTCCCTTGTCTATACCAAAAACTTGGCCTCCAATTTCTGGATCAAATCCAGTGTATTTTGTAAAAGTGATTAAGTTTTCTCCTGTTAGATAAAAACGTAATTTATCTGCTCCAATTTTAGATGATAAACTAGCTGGCATTGTGTATCCAAGAGTTACTACTTTTAAACGGAAATAAGCTCCATCTTCCAAGTAAAAATCAGACATGTTAGTGTAGTTTTTATTTGGGTCATTATTTGTCAATCTTGGGTAATCGTTTGAAGTTCCTTCTCCAACCCAACGCTCTAAAGCTTTAGTTTGGTAGTTTGCATTAAGTACATCTAATCTTCTTAAACCTTGGAAAATTTTGCTTCCCGCAGCTCCTTGAGTAAATGCCATAAAGTCGAAGTTTTTGTAGTCTAAGTTTACTGTGAAACCAAAAGTATATTTAGGAATATTTGTTCCTAAGAATTGTTTATCATCATCAGTAATAGCTCCATCACCATTAGAATCTACCCAACGGAAATCTCCAGGTCTAGCATTTGGCTGAATTAAACCTCCATTTGCATTTTTGTAAGCAGCAACTTCAGCCTCATTTTGGAAAATTCCAGCTGTTTTAAATCCGTAGAATTCGTTAAATGAATGTCCAACTTGTGTTCTAGTTACAGGTCCCATAGATTGGAAAGTAGCATCTCCAACAATGAAATTAGTAGATGATCCTACATAAGTAATTTCGTTTTTCAAGTAAGCAAAGTTTGCATTAACTCCTAAATTAAAGTCTCCAAGTCTTTTCTTGTAACCTAATTCAACCTCAAAACCTTTATTGTCCATATCTGCAATGTTAGCAGAAGGTGCATCAGTTGCTCCAACATATCCAGGAATTACAACGTTTCTTAAGATTCCTTTTGTTGATTTTTTGAAATAATCAAGTGTAAGAGAAAAATCATTGAATAATTTTGCATCAAGACCTACAGTAGTTTGAGATGTTTCTTCCCATCCTAAGTTTGCATTTGGCAAAGTAGAGTTTCCGTATCCTGTTGTAATGCTTCCACCATTTCCAATAGTATAATTGTAACCTCCTACAACCGTAGCTCTATATTTAAATTCTTCGATATTATCATTACCTACAACTCCATAACCTCCACGGAATTTTAAAGTGTTTACCACATTGTTTTCTTTCCAGAAGCCTTCTTTAGAAACTACCCATCCTAAAGAGAATGAAGGGAAAACTCCAAATTTATTGTTTTCACCAAAACGAGTTGATCCATCACGACGAACGATTCCAGTGAAAAGATATTTCTCCATGTAATCGTAGTTAGCACGTAAAAACAATGAAGCCAACTTGTGTTCTACTTTATCGCTTGTTCTTGTTGTTCTATCAGCTTGAGGAATATCAAAATTCCAAGAAGCATCTTTGTAACTTGTAATTGGAAGACCAAACATTGTTGTTCCGATAGTGCTACCAATATTTTCTACATAAGCACCCTGTCCAGCTAAAACACTTACATTATGCTCTCCAAATTTGTTAGCATAAGACAAAGTGTTTTCTAAAGTCCAAGAAAGCGCTTTTTCATTATTTTGGTTGTAGTTATTTCTGTCAGCTTTCATGTTTGGGTTTAAGAAGTTAACCGGAGTAAACATTTCATTCCCCCAGTAAGCTAACTTACCACCAAGTGTTGTTCTAAATTTTAAATGACTAGTGATGTTGGCCTCTAAATAAGCATTACCAACAAAATCGTCTGACCAGTCAAATCCTCCTAATCTAGTTTGAGTATAAGCTAGAGGGTTTGTCATCTCTTGTTGCACTAAAGAAGAAATTCCGTAAGGATTACCGTTTGCATCTCTAACAACATTTGGGTTTGTGTAGTAACCTGAGTTTGCAACAGCAGGATCAGTAACTACAAGTGGAGTAAGCGGATCTAAGTTAATAGCAGAGCTTAAAGGTCCACCAAACTCATTGTTTACGTTACCAATTCCTTTAGTTTTTTGGTGTGTGTATCCAAAAGTCTGTCCGAAAGTAAAATAATTAGAAATTTTGTGTGTTGAGTTTAATCGGAAGTTTTTCTTTGTATAGTTAGAAATATCTGTCACAACAATACCTTGTTGATCTTGAATTCCGAATGAAGCGTAGAAAGTAGATTTTTCACCACCACCGCTAATGCTTAATTCATGTGTGTATCTGAAAGCAGAGTCATTAAAAATTGCATCCTGCCAATCTGTACCTTTTCCAAAAGCTGCTGGGTTTGCATATTTAATAGCGCCACCATCATTTAAAGACTTTTCATTCATGATAGTTGCATACTGAGTAGCATTCAACATATCTAATCTTTTAGCTGGAGCAGAAATACCTGCAAAACCGTTATAGTTCACAGAAATTTTTCCAGATTTTCCTTTTTTAGTAGTTACTAAAATAACCCCAGTAGCAGCACGAGTACCATAGATTGCAGCAGAAGCAGCATCTTTAAGCACCTCGATAGACTCAATATCAGATTGATTGATAAAACCAACTGCACCAGCATCAATAGCAATTCCGTCAACTACCCATAAAGGATCATTTCCACCTTCTCTAAAAGTAGTGATACCTCTTACACGAACTTTAGAAGCTGCACCAGGACTTCCGGAAGTAGCTGCAACAGAAACCCCTGCTACTCTACCTTGTAAAGACTGCTCAACTCTTCCGTTTGGTACTTTCTCAAGGTCCGCTGCTTTTACACTAGAAATAGCTCCAGTTACAACAGATTTCTTTTGAGTACCGTATCCAACAACTACAACCTCATTTAAAGATTGTGATTCTGGTTTTAATTGAATAGTAATTTTTGTTCTTCCGTTTATTGCTTCTGTTACTGTAGCGTAACCAATAAACGTAACTGTTAATGATCCGTTTGAAGGTACTTGCATCTGGAACTTTCCGTCAAAGTCTGACGCAGTAGATTTAGTAGTACCTTTTAATAAAATTGTTGCACCTGGAACAGGCATACCAGTTTCATCTTTAATCATTCCATTTACTGTGACATCCTGAGCCACAGCTATAACCGAGAATAACAAAGATGAAATACAAAAAACAAGTAATTTTGTTAATTTCATTTTTCTAAAAATTTTGGTTAATTAATTAGTAATTTGATGCAATACTAAAACTAAATTTTTACTTTTCACACTCATAAGTCATTACAAAAACACATCAAAAAGAAAAAAATAATATTATAAAAACACATCAAAAAAAACATAAATTATTGATTTTTAAATATTTAAAAAAACAAAAAATAGTACTAAAGAAAAGTTAATTTAAAAAAATAACACTACATGATATTTTCAGAAGAATACTTTACTAAAAATTATCAAAACTACAACGTGATAGTGCCTACTATTACGTTGTAAATCGTTATTATATAAATAATTAGACATAAAAAACCATCATTTTTTATAAAACATAAAAAATAAAGAATATCATTTTTTTACCCTACTTTTTTTACATTATCCATAATTATTTTTGCTATAAGAAAAAACTTATTTTGTAAAATTTTACAAGAAATTACGCTCTTTTAAAGGTTTTTTCAAGCATAAAAACTGAAAATTAGCACCCTGAAAAATGGAAAAAACGTCATTTTTGGCACAAAATGATGAATACGTCCATTTTTAGATGAAAATCTAATCCTTAAATTCTGGCTTTGTCCAAAGCGTTTTTAAGGGCTTTAAACGATTTATAGTGATAGAGAAAGAAAAAATCGAAGAGAACATTACAAAAGCTTTAAAGGCATTAAAAGCGCTATAATTTCACATGTTAGATCCGTCAATACTACTTTAAACAAAGATGGGAAGAGAATTTATTGGAATATGCCTTAGAAATCGAATGAAAGAATGTATTTCTAAATTTATAATCACATTTTACGGCTATATTTGAGTAGTTTCATCAACAAATAATTCAAGTCATAATAAGGCAAAAAAAATAGCCCATAATCGAAATTATGGGCTAAACCAGGCAATAAACTTAACTTAAACTAACCATAGTTTAAATCTTAAATATGCTTCATTTTAGAATGAAGCATAAAATGTTTGAAATTCGAAAAAGGAATTTTTTAGTCTTCCTTTTTCGAAATAACTAACACAAAATATTTTTATTCAGGTTTAAAAATAAAAGTCCAACCTGTTTTATTTGCATCATTATTGCTTAAATGAAGAACTAGTCTAGTTTCAGTAAGCTCAATAACTTCATATATGCCATCTGCATTACCTGCTTCATATCCTAACATTTTAGAATTGGAAATGGTCAATAACTTATTCTTAATATCTAGTTTAAAAGCACCTTTTGTAGGCGTAGCTGTTTTTGTTTCATAATGATTATAGTTTGCTGCTCCGTTAAGGTCAAAATGCATTTTTCCATCAACATCAACAGGCACTTTATCCCCAGAACCACCGGCATTCCACCAAACTACATCCCATTTATCTTTACCTCCATTGGCTATGTCTGGAGACATATACCACCAATGTCCACCATCTCCTCCAACACCATCAAAAACCCATGTTTTACCAGCAGATGTGTTCTCACTTACTAAATCATACCAATCTTGATCTAAACGTGTATCAATCCTGTCGACCTGAACATCAATAGTCTTTGTAAAAAACGTAGCTCCTAAAGTTCCAACAAAAGTAAAAGTCGATTTACCTGGAATTGGATAAACAATAGTTGTCTCATTCGTTAGTGATTTGTCTAAACCATAGTCCCAATAACCTGTAACTCCAGGTGTATTCATGCTAAGCGTAATTTTATTACCTCCTGGAGGAGATTGAGTAGCTACTAATTCGACTCCGGCAACATCGGTTGAATCCGCCAAATGTTGTTCATCTACAATTGGATCACACGCTGAAAAAATCAGCATAAAGACAGCAATTAGTAAATATTTTATATTATGAATTTTCATCTTTCTAATTATTAATAGTTATTAAAATATTACCAACCTGGATTTTGATTGTAAACTCCATTTAATAGTCTCACTTCAGTTTCAGGAATCGGAACTAACCCTTTAGTTTCAGATCTGTATTTTACACTATAATTAGCAGTAACACCAGAGTTTCTAACTTGAATTACATCATTAAAAGCAGTATCAACATCACCCCAACGAACTAAGTCAAACCAATGTAATCCTTCGAAAGCTAATTCATGCAAACGCTCTGTTTTGATATTATCAAGAGAATAGCCAACTGGCCCTAGATTAGCTCTAAGCCTTACTGCATTCATACCTTCTGGTGTTTTAGTAATTTCAGAATGCATTAATAATACATCAGCAAAACGCATGAAAATAAAGTCTTGAGCATGCATTAACTGCATATCAGTAATTTTCCAATCATACATCTGAACAAACATTCCAACATTTGATCCTTTACCATTATCGTGCTGTAATGAAACATATTTTTTATTAAAATACCCTGTTTCATGATCTCCTTTATCTGGTGCATAACTAGCAGTTCCTTGTTCTGCTTTACCTACTTCAAGTATAGAACCTCTCTTTCTTGGATCGGCATCATCCCATCCTGTAAATAATTTTGGGTTTACAGTACACCATCCCCAACCTTCTCCAAAAGGTGCTAATGAGTTGCCACGCAATGAATTAAACAGAGCAAGTCTATTAGTATAACTTTGACCATTTGTCCAATCCCAGTTACCAAAAGAATATCTTTGCATAAACATCGTTTCAAAGTTTCCTGTTCCAAATGTTGGTGTAGCGCCATCTTGACCTACCCATGATAAACCTTCTGTTGCTGCCCAAGGCAGTACAGTGTCACTTTTTGCACTTTTATTTACATAAGAATATGGCCAAAGATTTCTAAAATCAGATGCTAGCTTATAACCACTATTATTGATACAATCATCTAAATAAGCCCCAACTTGTGTTGCTGTTAAAGCACCGCCTTCAACAAGAGGCAAATCTGTCGTTGCTTGCTTTTCGATGTTGCTCATGTAACCTGTATAAAACAAAAATACACGCCCCATATATGCTTCTGCAACCCATTTATTAGCATGACCATATCTTGCAGTCGGAATGCTTGGAAACGGTGTAGAAGGCATAGTTTCGATAGCTAGTTTTAAATCAGATGCGATTTGTGCGAATGTCTCACTGTAAGTTGATCTAGCAACTAATCTATCTCCATCATATTTTATAACCAATGGCACTCCGCCAAAGAATTTTGCTAATCTGAAGTAAAAGAAAGCTCTCATAAACAAAGCCTCTCCAAGCGCTTGCTTTTTAAACTCATCTGCTTGTTGTGGTGTATCAAAATACTTAGAAAAATCTGCAGTTGGAACTTTTTCAATAATGGCATTTGCTCTCGAAATTCCGTTATATGATTGTCTCCACATATCGCGATAGGTATCTTCAGCAGGATCTTCAAAATTATCTACCCATTTTGCAGATTTATCATCAGGACCTCCTCCGCCAAACATCATATTGTCCATCAAGTTTGCAGCTACTTGTTCTTCACTATGAACATTCGCTGTATAGATAGCATTGTAAATACCTGCCATTGCTTCGTCTATATCAGTAGGAGATTTATAAAAACTTTCTAAACTCTTTTCTGAAAGGTTCTCCGTATCCAGTTCATCATTACAGCCATACACTGCAAAAATTGCTGAAATCGCTATTATATATCTTAATTTTTTCATTTTCAATGTTTTAATTATTAGAAATCTGCACTTAATCCAAACATTACTGTTCTAGATTGTGGATATAAACCTAAATCTACTCCCGAAGCCCATGAATAGTTTGTATTATCTCCTCCCCAACGCACTTCTGGATCCATACCATCATACTTTGTAAATGTGTATAAGTTATTTACAGCAACGTAGAATTTAAGATTTGAAATAAATTTAATGTCTTTCAATAATTCATTAAAATTATAACCTACTGTTAAATTGTTAATTCTCAAATAATCAGCATTGTGCATGTAGATATCAGAAATATAATTTGTATTTCTATTTGAAACAGAACTTAAACGAGGCATTTTGTTTGAAGTTCCCTCTCCGTGCCAACGATCAAATACATCTGAAGTATAGTTTTGTTTTGGACTATCAGCAAATGATCTGTACGATTGCATTACCTGCATACCGTATTTCCCAGCCATTGTAGTATTCAAATAAATATTTTTGTACTCGAAGTTTAACTGGATTCCTAATTGGAAATTTGCATTTGGATCTCCAAGAATTACTTTGTCTTTTTCATCAATAACACCATCGTTATTTTGATCAACAAAACGAACATCTCCAGGACGTTGGTCACTAAAATACGGCTGACCTGTAGGTCCTACATAAGCATCTGCTTCTTGTTGGTTCTGTAAAATTCCAGCTGTTTTAAAACCATAGAAAGATCCAATTGGATAACCTACTTGCGCTCTAGAAATTTCTGAAGTTCCTTGTGATAAAACGTGAGGTAAGCCATTAATTATACCATTTCCATTGTCAATCCTTGTAACTAAATTTTTGTTGAAAGCGCCACTTACCGTTACACCATATTTAAAATCTCCAGCTTTATCTTTCCAAGATAAAGAAAGTTCAAAACCTTTATTTTCGATATCCCCTCCATTTTTGTAAGGATCATCAGCACCCGCAGTTCCTGGTAACTGTGCTTTAACCAGCCAGTCTCTAGTTGTTTTCTTATACCAGTCAAATGTTACTCCTAATCTTGAATTGAAAAAACTTGCGTCTAATCCTAAATCTAACTGTTCAGATGTTTCCCAGCTAACTGAAGGATTTGGTACTGATGCAGGATATGCAGTTTGGCCAGAAACCGGTTTAGTATCTCCAAAAAAGTAACCCGGGAAAGCATATTTAATACTAGATGTATAATAGAAAGCATAATCTGTATATTGGTTACCATTTTGTCCCCAGCTAGCTCTTAACTTCAAGAAATTAAGGTATTTTGAAGTACCTGCCATGAAATCCTCCTTGCTAACAACCCATCCAGCAGCCACTGACGGGAAATTACCATATTGATAGTCTTTGGCAAAATTAGAAGATCCGTCACGACGTATAACAGCAGAAAGAAGGTATTTTTCTTTATAATCATACTGCGCACGTGCAAAATAAGACATAATTGCACCTCCACCAGCAGCTTTATCAAAACCTGTGGTATTAATATCTGCTATAGAACTTGGGCTTTTCGTATTGTCTAAATAAGCATATTTTGGATCATTAGGAAATGACAAACCATTTCTTGAACCGTAAATATTATTTTCAACAATTCTTTGCCATAACTCTGTACCAATTACAGCGTTAATATTATGATTTCCAATTTGTTTTTGATACGAAAGAGTGTTCGTCCATGTTGAATTTGCACCAAAATACTGAGATTGTGTTGCACCGTCAACTGCATCATTGTAAAGTACTCCCAAATGGTATGTTGGGTTCATTGTTCTGTTATAACCAAACCATGAATCAATTCCATAAACCGTTTTAAATCTTAAGTTAGAAATTGGCTCAATCTCTAAAAATACGTTACCTATAATTTTATGATCTTTTGGATAATTGTAATTACTTCTGTAATACATTACCGCCAAAGGATTCGTCTGGTTTGTATTTAAACCGTCTAATGTAGGCGTAAATCCGAATTCACTAATATTTCTATCAAGTGATGTTTGCCAATAAGCAGGCTGTAATGGGTTTTGCGTAAGAGCATTATGCAAATCATTACCATAAATATTACCGTTAGAAACATCGCGTTTTTGAATATTTGTATACGTTAAATTTTCTCCTATCGTAATGATATTGTGGCTATCATTCTTTTTCAAGACCATTTGCGTATTCAATCTTGTAGTCAATCTTTTAAATCCAGCATCTACGATATTACCACCTAAGATACCATCTTGATCAAAATACGAAACTCCAAATGAATAGGTAATGTCTTCAGATCCTCCTGTGATATTAATAGAATGATTTACTATTGGAGCGTCTTTTTTAGACATTTCATTTATCCAGTTTGTTCCTGTCCATCCATTTTGCAGTTTATTCCATATATCGTTTCCTAACTGAGTTCCTGCTCCAGGATAATTTCTCTCTAGCCAGTCATTACTAGTTAACATCGCTTTCCAATCGTTTGGCGCAAGTCCGTCGTTAACTCGTCCTTCATCTTGAATGTACATATATTCTTGTGCATTTAAAGGATCTAGATTTTTGTAGATGTTTTGAATTCCAAAATAAGTATCATAAGAAATTCTAGCTGGTCTTCCTTTACGTCCTTTAACTGTAGTTACCAAAACAACTCCATTTGCTGCCCTCGAACCATAGATTGCTGCAGAAGCAGCATCTTTAAGAACGTCTATAGATTCAATATCTGAAGGGCTCAAGTAATCTATATCTCCTACAGCAACTCCATCTACTATATACAATGGATTAGAATTTCCGATTGTACCGATACCACGGATTACAACTTTAGTACCAGCTCCCGGTGAACCACTATTTCTTGTGATACTAATACCTGGCGCAATACCTTGAAGAGCCTCCATAGCCGACCCAGTGTTCAATTCTTTTAGTGTTTCTCCCTTTAAGTTTGTAGAAGCACCAGTAATCAAAGCTTTCTTTTGTGTACCATAACCGATAACCACAACTTCATTTAAACTTTGAGATACTGCTTTAAGAGCAATAGTAAGCTTGGTTCTTCCGCCTATTACCTCATTTACAGTTTCAAAACCAACGAAACTAATTGTCAAAGTTCCATTAGAGGGAGCACTAATCTGAAATTTCCCATCAAAGTCAGAAGCAGTTGCTTTGGTTGTCCCCTTTACTAAAACCGTCGCACCTGGGACGGGTAATCCACTTTCGTCATTAATGATTCCATTTATTGTCACATCCTGAGCCAATGCGACAACTGAAAACAGTAAAGACGAAACACAAAAAATAAATAATTTTGTCAATTTCATTTTTCTAAAAATTTTGGTTAATTAATTAGTAATTTAATGCAATGATAATGTTAAATCTGAAAAAATTCATATTAAAATTCTTTACAAAAACACTTCAAACTAAATATCAACACACTACAAAAACACAACATTTATTTTTTAAAATACTTATTTTCTGTATTTTAGCTATTAGAAAATTTTGTTATAAAAATGTTAATTAAAAAAAACGTATATTACATTAGTATAACGGCAACTATTACGTTATAATTTAAAAAAAATTCAAAAAACGTGATTTATTATCATTGATAAATCAACAATTTAAAATCAAAATAACGCATTTCTAATAAAAATATATTTAAAATTTTATGAAATCCATAGTTAGGTCTATTATATTAATTTTATTATTTTTCTTACAAATAAAGGGTTTTTCGCAGGTAAAAAATATTGGAATTCCAGATATAAAAAATTACAAAAGATCAGAATATAAAGGTGGAACGCAAAACTGGAGTATTGATCAAGATAAAAATGGCAACATATATTTTGCAAATAATAGCGGTTTGATTCAATTTGATGGTTCAAACTGGCATAAATACTCTTTACCAAACAAATCTGAAATTAGAAGTTTAAAAATTGATGCATTAGGAAGGATATTTGTTGGAGGAAATAACGAATTTGGATACTTTAAAAATGATGAAAAAGGAATATTAAAATACCACTCGCTCTACAATCTTTTAAGTCCAATAGACAAAGAAAACATCAATCTGATCTGGAGAATTCATATTTTTAACGGAGAAGTTATTTTTCAGTCTTTTAGCAAAGTTTTTTTTCTGAAAAATGAAAAAGTCACTACACTTACTGCTCCACACAAATTTCAATTTTCATTTTTAGTAAACAATCGTCTATATTTTCAAGACAAAACACTTGGAGTGCTTGAATATAAAAACAGGAAACTTACCGCCATAAAAGGAACTACTGTTTTTAACGATAAGGAGATTTGGTCTCTTTTCCCGCTGTCAAACAACCGATTATTATATGCAACTCTAGAAAAAGGCCTTTATGTTTCAGAAAATGGCGTTATCAAACCATGGGCGACAGAAGCCAACGAATTTATCAAGAAGAATACTTCTCTGGGCGGGTCAATCATTAAAAACAAATTTATAATACTTAATTCTGTATTAGACGGGGCAATTATTTGCGATTTAAACGGAAAAATAATTCAACATTTAAATCGTCAAAAAGGCATTCAGAACAACACAATATTAGCTTCTTTTGTAGACAATAAAAACAATATTTGGCTTGGATTAGATAACGGTATTACCTTTATAAATGAAAATTCTCCTTTCTCTTATTTCGACTACAGCTACAATATAGGTACTGTATATGCCTCTACGATGTATAATGGAAATCTTTATGTGGCCACAAACCAAGGATTGTTTTATCACCCTTGGGGAGGTGCTTTCAAAGACAGCCCGTTTACAAGAGTTGAAGGAACAATTTCTCAGGTTTGGAATATTCAGGTTCTAAATAATGTATTAATATGTGCCAGCAATAGCGGTGCTTTGATTATTGAAAACAACAGAGTATCTAAAATACTTGATAACAAAGGTTATTTTGGATTTAAAAAAATACCAGATCACGAAAACTACATAATAGGCGAAAGCTACAATGGGTTTTCGGTCTTCAAACGTTCTTCAACTGGATACGATTACTTGCATCAAGTAAAAGGATTTGATGAAACCACAAATAATTTTTCTGTAGAAATAGATGCAAATTATTTATGGCTAAAGAAAAACCCCTTTTTATATCAAGTGAAGCTCTCAGAAGATTTACAACGATTTGATTTCATAAAAAAACATGTCAATATTTCTGAGAAGTACAAAGGAATAAATAGTATCCAAAATATCAATGGTAAAGTTTATTTTCAAGTGAAAAACCATTTTTACAGATATTCTGTGGAGCAAGAAGCGTTTTTTGAAGATAAAAAGATAACCAACTTATTTAACGGAATTCCGACTATCAATACCTTAATTGAAGATCCTGCTGGCAATCTTTGGTATGCATTTAATGAATCTCTTGGCGTATTAGTTAAGAACAAAAATGGAACTTTCGCAAAGAAACAAGCCATTTTCTCCAACTTAACCGGAAACTTGGTAAACAATTACATTTCTGTAAATACCATAGACCCACAAAACATTTTTATTGGATTGACAGACCGTTTGGCACATTACAACTCGACAATACCGAATACATTCATGACAAAACCAAAAGCTTTTATTGAAAGCTTTACAAATCCTGGAGACACTATTTTAACAGGCAATTTGGCCAATAAACTAGATTCATACAGCATTCCATATAAATATAACCGTGTCAAATTTACTTTTGCATCGCCTACATATGAGAATCAAGAAAATGTGATGTATTCATACAAATTGGAACCTTTTGAAGAAAATTGGCGTGGCTGGTCATCAACAGCAATAAAAGAATATACCAATTTGAGGGAAGGCAATTATGTAATGAAATTAAGAGCCAGAAACAGCTATGGTATAGAATCAAGCATCAGCGAAGTCGAATTTACAGTATCTCCGCCATGGTACAGACACTTTTTGGCTTATTTGTTTTACCTCGTACTCATTCTATTAGCTGCGTATTTAATCTCGGTTAGAATTAAGCTAAAGATTAGAAAAAATAGATACTACGAGACAATTGAGCAGAGAAGATTATATCTTGAAAAAGAGTCTAAAATCAGGCATGAACAGCATGATTTGGAAAAAGAGATCGAAAAACTGAAGAATGACAAGCTTCAAATTAAAATCTTAGCTAAAGATAAAGAACTAGTAAACAATTCTTTACAAGTTGTAAAAAAGAATAAAGTTTTGAACGGAATCATTCATAAACTGAAAGATATTGATACTGGAATTTTAGATGAATCCACCAAATCTGAGTTTAGTAAACTGCATAAAAGCATTGTTAAAGAAGTAAATACAGATAAGAGCTGGAAAGACTTAGAAAAGCACATTAAAAACGTTCATTTTGAGTTTTTAAAGCGTTTAAAAGGACAATATCCAACTATTTCTCCGAGAGAATTAGACTTATCTACCTATTTATTAATGAATATGTCTACGAAAGAAATAGCCGAAATTATGAATATTTCGACAGGCGGAGTTGAATTGGCTCGTTATCGTTTGAGAAAGAAATTAGGACTAAATAAAAAAGAAAATCTAATTGGATTTTTAATGAGTATTTAAAAAGAAAGCCATTCAGTATTGAATGGCTTTCTTTTTATAAAATATAATCTAAAGTTCGCTCTAAGGCCATACCTCTGGAACCTTTTATCAATATCATATTAGAATCAAATTTAAAGGTCTTTAAAAACTCAGCAAAAGCATCGAATGTTTCAAAAAACTGAATTTTTTCATTTGAAATCTTATTAGCAAAAAAAGCTTTTCCAATTAAAAAACATAATGCCTCTTTTTGATCTGCTAAAGAATCGACTATAGCATTATGTTCCTGAAGACTTTCTTCTCCTAACTCAAACATATCTCCAAGAATCATAATCTTATTTTCCTTGTCTAATTGAAGAAAGTTAGCAATCGCAACAGCCATACTGCTCGGATTAGCATTGTAAGCATCTAAAATAATCTCATTTGAACCTTTTTGCATCATCTGAGATCTATTGTTTGCTGGAATATATTTCTCAATAGCACTCTTTATATCGCTTACTTTTACATCAAAATATTTTCCAATTGCAGCGGCCGCATTAATATTATTAGCGTTGTAAAGTCCAATTAAATGAGATCCAATTGAAAAATCATTGTAAGCAATAGCAACAAAAGGATTTGCTGTAATATTCTGAATATTTAAATCTGCATTTTCCTTTTTCACACCAAAAGTAAATGCTTTAATCCCTTTTGATTTCTCAATCTGAATTGGATCTTCCAGATTTACAAAAACAGTTTTCTGGTTTGCTGAAAGATATTGGTACATTTCACTTTTACCGGCAATTACACCTTCAACTCCGCCAAAACCTTCTAAATGCGCTTTCCCAAAATTGGTTATATATCCAAAATCAGGTTGTGCAATTTCACACAAAAATTGAATTTCCTTTTGATGGTTGGCTCCCATTTCAACAATTCCGATTTCTGTTTCTTTCGTAAAAGAAAGCAACGTCAATGGCACGCCAATATGATTATTTAAATTACCAATAGTAGCTTTAGTTTTAAACTTTTTTGACAAAACAACGTTGATTAATTCTTTTGTTGTAGTTTTTCCGTTGCTACCCGTTAAAGCAACAATTGGAAGTCCTAAATAGGTTCTGTGAAATTTTGCTAATTCTTGAAGGGTTTGCAAACTGTTCTCTACCAAAACAGTTCTTTCATCTATAAAATAAGATTCGTTGTCAATAATAACAAACAAAGCTCCTAAATCTAACGCTTCTTTAGCAAATGTATTAGCATCAAAATTCTCTCCTTTAATAGCAAAAAACATCGAATTCTTTTCGATTTTTCTTGTATCAATAGACAGAGAACTGCATTGTAAAAACAAGTTATGAATGTCTTGAATATTCATTTATAATTTTTTAAATATGTCATAAAAGTAGAAAAAAAACAATAAAAAAATTCCAAATTCCAGACTGAATATTCAGCTTTTGGAATTTGGAATTTTCTATGTTTTAATTCCTAAATATTAGTTTCTAGGAGACTTTCTTTTTTCAGCTTTAGAACCTACTCTAGACATTGCACATCTGAAACCAATGTAATCAGTTGCCATATCTTGTGGGAAGTATCTTCTTTGTGCTGGGTCTAACCAGTAAGCTCTATCTCTCCAAGATCCTCCTTTGTAAACTCTTACTTTATCATCGATTAAAGTAGTACGTTTACTAGAGTTGTCATATTTTCTGATCATTTTTCCTAAACTGTCTGTTGTAACGTTGTGTTTAGGAGAATTGTACATTGCTTGCTCTGTTTTAGATCCAGACTCTGAATCACCAAAATCGAAATATCTAGAAGATTGTTTATCACCATCTCTGTAGTTGATATTGTCGCTAGTGCTAAAGTTTTGTCTTAAATATGTCTCTTGCTCGTCAACCGGAACCTGAGCAATTTCTCCAGGAAGGTTTCTAGCGATAACTTTACCGTTACTTAAAGTGTCATATTTAATTGTAGCAGTAGAAACGATTTCAAGCTTACCATCTTTACCGATTTTGTTTTTAGCGTATTGGTTTCCTCTGTAGTAGTTGAAATCATTTGCTTCATTATCAATAATAGGTCTGTAAACGTCAGCTACCCATTCTGCAACGTTTCCTGCCATATCATAAAGACCGAAATCGTTTGGTGCATAACTTTTTACTTCATTTGTAATATCAGCTCCATCATCTGACCAACCTGCAATTCCACCGTAATCACCGTTTCCTTGTTTAAAGTTAGCCAATTGGTCACCTTTATTTTTACGTTTGTTAGAACGTGTATAATCTCCAGACCAAGGATATTTCTTTTGTCCTTTGTAGATGTTGTATTCTCTTTGTCCAACGTCTGCAGCAGCTGCGTACTCCCATTCTGCTTCAGTAGGAAGTCTGTACTCTGGTAAAATAACACCAGATGAACGTTGAGCATAAACGTTTTTCTCTTCAGGAACTACACCGTCTTTACCAGCTTTAGGTCTTCTTCCGTTAGGGTTTTTCTTTAATACTAACTCTTCATTTCCTCCATAAGTTGTAGATGGAGATGCAACGTAAGCTTCAGTATTAAATAAACTTTCAGCACTTACATCATTTGTTTTAGCGCCTTTTTTAAGATAACCATTTTTTTCTAAAACAGCCTCGTTTACACGGTCTGTTCTCCATTTACTAAATTCAACAGCTTGAATCCAGTTTACACCAACTACAGGATAGTTAGCATAAGAAGGGTGTCTTAAATAGTTATTAGTCATCGTTTCGTTGTAACCTAAACGATTTCTCCAAACTAATGTATCAGGAGATGCTCCTTCGTAAATATTCTTGTAATTTTCTTCTGTTGGTGGAAAAACTTTCTTTAACCACTCAAGGTATTCTAAGTACATACCGTTCGTAACTTCGGTTTCATCCATATAGAATGATTGAACGTGTTGTTGAGTTGGTGTGTTATTCCAATCATGCATAACATCATCCTGTACTTTACCCATAGTAAACGTACCTCCTTCAACAAAAACCAAACCAGGACCAGCCTGTTGTTTTTTACCTGCATTTCTGGCAGCAGTTCCATTCTGACTATCTACATCCCAGCCAGTAGCTCTAGAAGCATGGCTCGAACTCGATTTTTTGCTACAACTAGCCGTGCCCAACATCAATACCATTGACATCATTAACTGCAAGACTACAATTTTGTTTACTTTCATACTCATTCTTAGGTGATAAATTTAGGTGCTGCAATATAATAATTAACATTTAATTGGCAACATCTGTTCTCATAATTTTATTTAGCTGTTTTTTACCAGAAAATAACCTTTAGTTACGAACGCAAAAATATACTTTTTATTATTACTATAACATGAAATACTATATTTTTACTTACTAATTATTTTTTAATTAAATTTCGGTTTTTAAACTCATGAAACAAGCAATACTTATTTCTCTTTTTCTATTTCCAATTCTCTTGTTTTCCCAGATAAATGGGACTACGACGATAGATTGGCAGAATAAAAAAGAGATAAATTATGGCGAAAATAAATTCTCAATTCCATACTTCACAGGAAGCAGTTTTCGCTTCGACATTACAAAAAAAAGCATAACGTTTCTTCAAAATCTAAACCAATCGAACGTTTCAAACGGCAGTTCTGTACAAATTAGCAACGTCATTTATGAAACAATTTCAAGAGCAGATTTAGGAGATTTAACAACCGAAAACATCTCTGAAAAGCCAAATGAATCCCTAATAGTTACCAATGCAAGAGATCTCAGATACTCTTTTCTTTCTTTATCTCCCATAATTAAGGAAGGAAACAGCTATAAACGCATAAAGTCTTTTTCTTACAATATTAGCAACGCCAACGCACGAACTGCAGCTACTTCTTCATTTCAAAAATCAGCAGCGATTTCAAATTCTGTTTTAGCTTCTGGCGACTGGTATCGCTTTTATATTCAGAAATCTGGCGTTTACAGAATAGACAGGTCTTTTTTGCAAAGTTTGGGATTTGACGCTTCTAAAGTTGATCCGAAAAAAATAAAAATCTATGGAAATGGTGGAAGAATGCTACCTCTTGCGAATAGCGCTTATTATCCGAGCGATTTAACAGAAAATGCAATACAGATTGCAGGCGAAAATGATGGTGTTTTCAACAATGAAGACTTCATTCTTTTTTATGCCGAAGGAACTGACAATTGGAATTCAGAAAGCCAAACCAACTTAAATTTATACGATACCAAGTCCTATTATTATATCACGGCTTCTGGAGGTGACGGAAAGAGAATTCAAAACCTAAATCAGCCAACTGGTAACACCTCTTTAGAACTAAACACGTTTGATGACTATCAGTATCATGAAATTGATCAAACCAATATTGTTCATCTTGGCCGTCAATGGCTCGGAGAATCATTTGACATTAATCAAGAACAAGAATTTTCATTTAGCTTTCCAAACCTTGACACTACTATTCCTGTAAAAATAGAAGCAAGTGTAGCATCGGCATCCTTAACCACTACTTCTTTTGCAATAGCAGCAAACGGTCAAAATGCAGGTTCGATAAGCCTTTCTCCTTTAATTACAAATTCTGACACTAAATATACCACAGGAAAATTGCCTTCAAATGCCCAATTTACTGGAACAGACAATATCAAAATAAAACTTACCTATAATAATAATGGTGTTCCTGGATCAAAAGGCTACTTAGATTACATCAATTTAATTGCAAAACGAAAACTTTTAGGAACGGGCAAACAATTTCATTTCCAATACAACGCGGCTGGTTCTGCAGCAGGAATTGTCAATTATACAATGGGCAATGCATCGAAAATAACACAGATTTGGGACATCACAGACCTATATAATGTATCTAAAATAGAAAATGCCAATCAGGCTTCTTTTAGCTTTAAAGCCAATTTGGGAGAAATTAGAAAATATATTGCGATAGATCCTTCAGATTACTATGCTCCTTTAAAAGAAAATCAGTCAAAAGTTGCCAATCAGAATTTAAAAGGAACCATTTTCAGAAACAACCAAAACACTTTTCAGGATATTGATTATGTCATCATAACTCCAAAATCATTAGCTTCTCAAGCTGAAAGATTGGCTAGTTTTCATAGAACAAATTCTAATTTGAATGTAAAAGTCATTTCTTTAGAAAACATCTATCAAGAATTTTCTTCGGGCAAGCAAGACATTGCTGCTATTAGAAATTGCGTAAAATACATTTACGACAATGCTTCTTCTTCAGACAAAAGAGTACGTTATGTAAATCTGTTTGGAGATGCTTCGTTTGATTATAAAGACCGAATTTCTAACAACACCAATATTGTACCTATATATCAATCTCTAATAAGTAACACCGTTGGCGAAGCCTCATTTGCTTCTGATGATTTTTACGGATTGATGGATTCTAACGAAGGAGTTGTTATTCCTTCTCTTGCCGGAATTGATATAGCCATTGGACGAATGTTAGTTTCAGATAATGCGCAAGCCCAAGAAATGGTAAATAAAGTATTAGAATATCACGACACAAAATCATATGGAAACTGGAGAAACAATGTTGTTTTAATTAGCGACGATTCTGATAAAGCCGGCGACCAGACTTTACAAGCAAATCAAAATGTACTTGCAGACCAAATCGCTACAGAAAAACCTTTTTTCAATATCGATAAAATATTTTTAGACGCTTACACACAAGAAGCTTCTGCGGGAGGATCGCGATATCCTAAAGCAAGAACCGATTTTTTTAATGCTTTTGAAAAAGGTGCTCTAATATTTAATTATTTAGGACACGGTGGAGAGGACGGACTGGCGAGTGAAAGAATTTGGGAGAAATCAGACGGACAAAATCTAACCAATCAATACAAGTATCCTTTATTTATTACCATAACTTGCGAATTTTCTCGTTTTGATGATCCCACAAGGCCAACTGCTGGCGAATATGTTTTTTGGAATCCGAAGGGTGGCGCTATTTCAATGTTGACTACAATTCGCGAAATCGGGCAGGCAAATGCAGAAGAATTCAACAAAACACTTAGCAAAAACCTTCTTTCATATGGCTCTAATCAATACAATACTATTGCTGAGTCTTTACGAATATCCAAAAATGAAAATCCAAGCTCTGCTAGCAACGTTGTGTTTTATTTAGGAGATCCTGCTTTAAAGCTTGCCATTCCGAAACCACGAATTAATTTAACGAAAGTAAACGATATTGTGATTTCACAAGCAATTCCTGATTTAAAATCGTTATCAAAAATTAAAATTTCAGGAGAAATCACAGACGAAAACAACACACTTTTAAGTAATTACAATGGAGAATTAGCTACAGCTATTTTCGACAAATTAATTACAAATACAACTTTAAACAACGACGGTTTTAGTCCTCCAATGCAATTTAAAACTCTTGGAGAAACCATTTTCAGAGGAAATGCTTCTGTTACAAACGGACAATTCGAATTTAGTTTTGTGGTCCCTAGAGACATTAGAATTCCTGTTGACAATGGCCGAATTAGCTTTTATTCAAAAAAAAATGAATCATTAGAAAACCAAACTGGCTACAACAATATTATTAAAATAGGAGGAATTAACGAAAATGCACCTCAGGACAATATAAGTCCAAAAGTGAAGTTATATATGAACGACGAAACTTTTGTATCTGGAGGAATCACAAATGAATCGCCATTTCTTTTGGCGTTTTTAGAAGATGAGAATGGAATCAATACAGCTAGTGGAATCGGGCATGATATTGTCGCTATTTTAGACGGAGATGTAAGCAATCCTTATATTTTGAATGATTATTACCAAACAAAATTAGACGATTACACGAACGGAAATTTACGTTTCCCTTTCCGAAATTTAGCTCCTGGGTTGCACACTATAAGTTTTACCGCTTGGGATGTTTACAATAATCCCGTTACAAGCGAAATTCAATTTACAGTTGTAGGAAACGATTCCTTGACATTATCACACGTTCTTAATTATCCAAATCCATTTTCGACTTATACACAATTCTGGTTTTCGCACAACAGACCTTACGAACCATTAGACGTACAAGTGCAGGTAATGACCATTACAGGGAAGGTAGTTTGGACAAAAAATCAAACTGTTACAACAGAAGGATTTTTGTCTAGAGAAATAACATGGGACGGAAGAGACGATTTTGGAGACAGAATCGGAAAAGGAGTGTATATTTACAAACTGACTGTAAAATCTAATTTAACAAATAAAAAAGCAGAAAAATACGAAAAACTTGTCATCTTATAATTCCTATAATATTATATATTTGCACTACCAAAAACACTAGTCCCATAAATGAAAAAACTATCACTCTTATTAATTTGTCTTTTTAGCATTTTAAATTCAAAGGCCCAGGAATCAAGACCTATTGTAACTGGAGTACCTTTTTTACTAGTCGCTGCTGATGCTAGAGCGGCAGGTTTAGCCGACCAAGGTGTAGCTACTTCTTCAGACGTTTTCTCACAACAATGGAACCCTGCGAAGTATGCATTTTCAGAAGACGCACAAGGTCTTTCTATCAGTTACACTCCTTATTTAACAGATCTTGCCAATGATATTTCATTAGGCCAGCTAACGTATTACAACAAAATCAACGAGCGAAGTGCTTTTGCGGGAAGCTTTCGTTATTTTGGTTTTGGAGGAATCGAATTAAGATATACTGGAGATCCAAATGAAGCTGTTCGAGAAGTAAATCCAAATGAATTTGCTTTAGACGGATCGTATTCACTTAAATTAAGTGACAAATTCTCTATGGCAGTTGCAGCACGTTTTATTAGCTCAAATTTAAAAGTTGCCTCAGAAGAAGTTGACGCTACCTCTGCAAGCCAATTTGCTGTTGACGTGGCCGCTTTTTATCAATCAGAAGAAATTGCTTACCAAGATTTCAATGGTAGATGGAGAGCTGGTGTCAACTTTCAAAACATGGGGCCAAAAATCAGTTACGATAACGACGATGTAAGCACAAACTTCTTACCTGCTAATTTAAGATTAGGAGGAGGATTTGATTTTATTTTCGACGATTATAACAAACTTACTTTAAGCGCCGAACTTACTAAGCTTTTAGTTCCAACTCCTCCAGGAATAGGAACACCTGTAGATGTAAATGGCGACGGAGATTTTGACGATCCTGAAGATATTTCTCAACAAGAAGCAACAGACATTGGTTATAGAAATTACAACGACATTGGTTGGTTTCAAGGAATCTTCAAATCTTTTGGAGATGCGCCAGGCGGATTTAAAGAAGAAATAAAAGAAGTAACCTATAGTGTTGCGGCTGAATATATGTACCAAGATGCTTTTGCAATGCGTTTAGGATACTATCATGAAAGTCCAGAAAAAGGTGCGAAACAATTTTTCTCTTTAGGAGCAGGATTTAAATACAACATCATGAAAATCGATGTTTCGTACTTATTCTCAGCATCGAAAATAAAAAATCCTTTAGAAAACACACTTCGTTTCTCTTTAACGTTTAACTTTGGAGACAAATACGACAATTATTAAAGAGAAGACATTACAATAAAAACAATTCAATCCAAATTCCAGCATTTTAGGAATTTGGATTTTTTTTCCCTTAAAAACAGATGAAAGAAATCAATATAACAACTTCATTTACAATATTTGACAATTTAAACGAGCTTCCTGCCGAAATTCAAGATTTAATGAATCAAGCCATCGAGGTTAGAAAAAAAGCTTATGCACCCTATTCAAAATTTAGAGTTGGCGCTGCCCTACTTTTAGATAACGGAAAAGTTATTTTAGGTTCTAATCAAGAAAATGCTGCTTATCCATCTGGACTTTGCGCTGAAAGGACTGCAATTTTTTACGCAGGAAGCACTTATCCAGAAGCAAAAATCTTAAAAATGGCAATTACAGCAGCTTCAGACACCAATCAGACTACTGCTCCTATTCCACCTTGTGGATCTTGCCGACAATCGATAGCAGAATACGAGATAAAACAAGACACACCGATAGAAATCTATTTTATGGGAGAAATTGGTGAAGTTTACAAATCATCATCATTAAAAAATTTGCTCCCATTGATGTTTGATAAAAAGTTCTTGTAAAAAAAAGCCAAAAAGTGGTCATTAAATTTTAGTTCTTAAATGTAATGTCTTATTTTTGCATCCCGACCTTTCGGGCGCAAATTTGTGGGAGGAAACTATTTTGCGTTACAGGCACAATAATCGATAACACAAACAACTTTAGCAAAAGAAAGAATTCAGATGAAAGAAGTTACAAAAGAGGTATATTTAAAGTGGTATGAAGACATGCTACTTTGGAGAAAGTTTGAAGACAAACTTGCAGCGTTATACATTCAACAAAAAGTTAGAGGTTTTCTACACCTATATAATGGTCAGGAAGCTGTATTAGCGGGTGCTCTACACGCTATGGATTTGACCAAAGATAAAATGATTACTGCTTACAGAAACCACGTTCAACCAATTGGTATGGGAGTTGATCCTAGAAACGTAATGGCAGAACTTTTAGGAAAAGCAACAGGAACTTCTAAAGGTATGGGAGGTTCTATGCACATTTTCTCTAAAGAACATGGCTTTTACGGAGGACACGGAATCGTAGGTGCTCAAATTCCTGTGGGAGCTGGTATTGCTTTCGCAGATAAATATTTTAATACTGGCGGTGTTACTATGACCTACTTTGGTGATGGTGCTGCTAGACAAGGTTCTTTACACGAAGCTTTCAACATGGCAATGTTATGGAAACTTCCAGTTGTATTTATCGTTGAAAACAACGGTTACGCAATGGGAACTTCTGTAGAAAGAACTGCAAACCATACTGATATCTGGAAATTAGGTTTAGGTTACGAAATGCCTTGCGGACCTGTTGACGGAATGAACCCAGTAAAAGTTGCTGAAGCTATGCACGAAGCTATTGAAAGAGCTCGTCGCGGAGACGGACCAACTTTCCTTGAAATGAAAACGTACCGTTACAGAGGACACTCTATGTCTGATGCACAATTATACCGTTCTAAAGAAGAGGTTGAAGAGTACAAAAAAATTGACCCAATTACTCAAGTTCTTGATGTAATCTTGGATCAAAAATATGCTACTGCTGAAGAAATTGAAGTAATTGACCAAAGAGTTAAAGACTTAGTTGAAGAGTGTGCGAAATTTGCTGAAGAATCTCCATACCCAGACTTACAACAATTATACGATGTAGTATACGCACAAGAAGACTATCCATTTACACCTCATAAATTATAACATCATGGCGATTAAAGTAACAATGCCTCGTTTGAGCGATACTATGACGGAAGGAACGGTAGCGACTTGGTTAAAAAAAGTAGGCGACAAAATTAGCGAAGGAGATATCCTTGCTGAAATTGAAACAGACAAAGCAACAATGGAGTTCGAATCTTTTAACGAAGGAACTCTTTTACATATCGGAATCCAAGCTGGAGAAACTGCTCCTGTTGATTCATTATTAGCAATTATTGGAAATGAAGGAGAAGATATCTCAGCTTTATTAGCTGGTGGTGATGCCCCTGCTGCTCCAAAAGCTGATGCTGCTCCGGCTGCTGAAGCAAAAACTGAAACTGCTGCTCCTGCAAAAGCTGCAACTGAATTACCTAAAGGTGTTATCGTTGTAACTATGCCTCGTTTGAGCGACACTATGACTGAAGGTACAGTAGCAACTTGGTTAAAGAAAGTTGGAGATGCTGTTGCTGAAGGTGATATCTTAGCAGAAATTGAAACAGACAAAGCTACTATGGAGTTTGAGTCTTTCAATGCTGGTACATTATTATACATCGGAATTCAAGAAGGAAACACTGCTCCTGTTGACAGTTTATTAGCTATCATCGGACCTGCAGGAACTGATATTTCTGGAATTGCTGAAAACTATACTGCCGGAGGTGCTGCACCTGCAAGCGCTCCTGCTGAAGAAACAAAAGCTGCTCCTGCTGCTGAAAAAGCAACAGAAACTGTAGCTGATAATTCAAATGGAGGAAGAATTTTAGCTTCACCTTTAGCTAAAAAAATCGCTTCTGACAAAGGAATTCAATTGAACCAAGTTAAAGGTTCTGGAGAAAACGGACGTATCGTAAAAAGCGATATTGAGAACTTTACTCCATCTGCTCAAGCACAAACTGCTGCTTCTGCACCAGCTGCTAAACAAGAAGCGTCTGCTCCTGCTGCGCCAAAAGTATTCGTTCCTGCTGGAGAAGTTTACACAGAAGAGATCAAAAATTCTCAAATGCGTAAAATCATTGCAAAACGTCTTGCTGAATCTTTATTCACTGCACCTCACTACAACTTAGTAATCGAAGTTAGCATGGACGAAGCTATGCAAGCAAGAGCTGCTATCAATAGCGTTCCAGATACAAAAGTATCTTTCAACGATATGGTAATCAAAGCTTGTGCATTAGCATTGAAAAAACACCCAAAAATCAACTCTCAGTGGAAAGAAGATGCTATCATCATCAACCACCACGTAAATATTGGTGTTGCTGTAGCTGTTGAAGACGGATTAGTAGTTCCTGTATTGAAATTTACAGATGCTATGAGTTTATCTCAAATCGGCGGAAGCGTTAGAGATCTTGCTGGAAGAGCTAAAAACAAAAAACTTGGACCACAAGAAATGGAAGGAAGCACATTTACAGTTTCTAACCTAGGAATGTTTGGTATTACTGAATTCAATTCAATTATCAACCAACCAAACTCTGCAATCCTTTCTGTAGGTGCAATTGTTGAGAAACCAGTAGTTAAAAACGGTCAAATCGTAGTTGGAAACACAATGATGTTATCATTAGCTTGTGACCACAGAACTATTGATGGTGCAACTGGAGCTCAGTTCTTACAAACATTAAAACAATACATCGAAAGCCCAGTTACAATGTTGGCGTAATCTTTGTTAATTTTATAATTAAATCCCGTTTTGTTTATTCAAAACGGGATTTTTTATTTAATTTTCATCCTCAAATTCAAAACCTCATAAAATGAAGAAACTAATCCTTGTAGCTTTATTTCTGTCAGCCATTGCTTGCCAGAAAAAAGAGCAATCAGAAAAACCTTCGGCTGTTGTTGACGAACACAGTTATTCTAAACCAGAACTTGCTGTCGTAAAACATCTTGATCTTGATATCAAAGTTGATTTTGACACTCAAACTATTTCAGGAAAAGCATCTTGGACTATTGATAATAGCAGCAAAGGAAACGAAATCATTTTCGATGAAAACACTTTAAATATTACAAAAGTAACTTTAGGTGACGAAGAAAAAGAAACTAAATTCGAACTTGGAAAAGACACTGAATTTCATGGAAAACCGCTTCATGTAACTATTGAGCCGAATACAACTAAAGTAAACATCTACTACAATACAACAAAAGAAGCCGTTGCATTACAATGGCTAAAACCAGAACAAACAGCCGACAAAAAGAAACCTTTTTTATTCTCTCAAGGAGAAAGCATTTGGTCTCGTACTTGGATTCCGTGTCAGGATTCGCCAGGAATTCGTTTTACTTATAACGCAAAAGTTACCGTTCCTAAAGATTTATTAGCAGTAATGAGTGCTGTAAATCCACAGAAGAAAAACGATACTGGAGTTTATACTTTTAAACAAGACAAAGCAATTCCGTCTTATTTAATGGCGATTGCCGTTGGAGATATCGAATTTCAAGCAATCGATAATAGAACTGGAGTTTACGCAGAACCATCAATGTTGAAAAAATCGGCTTGGGAATTTGCTGAACTTGGAAAAATGGTTGTTGCAGCAGAAAAATTATACGGACCATACCGTTGGGGGCGTTACGACGTTTTGGTTTTACCTCCAAGTTTTCCTTACGGTGGAATGGAAAATCCGAACGTGACTTTCTTGACTCCGGGTGTAATTGCAGGAGATCGCTCGCTAACAAGTTTATTAGCACATGAACTTGGACACAGCTGGAGCGGAAACTTAGTCACAAATGCAACTTGGGATGATATTTGGTTAAACGAAGGTTTCACCACTTACGTTGAGCATAGAATTGGCGAAGCTATTTTCGGGAAGAAAGAATTTGAAATGCAAAACGTTATCACCAACAAAGAATTGACTGATAACGTTGCTGAATATGGCGATACAAATCCAGATACAAGATTAAAAGTTAGTTTGACTGGAAGAAATCCTGACGACGGAATTAGCCAAATTCCTTATGTAAAAGGATATGCATTTTTAAGAGTTATTGAAAACGCTGTTGGAAGAGAAAAATTCGATCCGTTTATTAAAAACTATTTTGATTCTCATGCTTTTCAATCAATTACAACAGAAGATTTTGTGAAATATTTGAATGAGAATTTAATTAAAAGAGACAAAACTTTAGCAGATAAAATCAAATTAGACGACTGGATTTACAAACCAGGAATTCCGTCAAACATTGTTCCTGTAAGTTCTGCTGATTTTGATGCAATTGATGCTATTCAAAAAAGCTGGAGAGAGACTGGCGTTGCAGGTTTAAGTAAAAAAATTACAACAACTGCAGAGAAACAACATTTTATAGATCATCTTCCTGCTGATATTACAGTTGCAGAAATGGAAGCTATTGACAAAGAATTCAACTTTACAAAAGGTGGAAATTTTATCATCAAACGACAATGGTTTGTTCAGGCTTTACGCCATCAATACAAACCAGCATATCCTGCAATTGAGCAATTCTTAATCGGAATCAGCAGAACTGGATCTGTAATGATGCTTTATAAAGAAATGGTTAAAACTCCTGAAGGAAAAGTTTGGGCAAAACAGGTTTTTGAAAAAGCAAAATCGGGTTATCATGCTACAACTATTCAAGCTGTTGAAGGTGTTTTGAAATAATTTTTCTTAAAACATAATTTTTAAAAGCGGTTGTCTTTATGAAGACAACCGCTTTTTTATTACTGACAAGTCCCAGCGGGACGAAATATGTATAGAAATAATTAATTTCATTTAAAAAAGCTCCAGCGGAGTGACATATCCAGTTATCGAACATATGTCGCTCCGCTGGAGCTTTTTTAAATATCCTAGACAATTAATCTATAAATATTTCATTCCTCCGGAATTTTTATTCCTAAAAAACATCTTATAAAAAACGAACACCCTAGCCCCGATAGAAGTGGAAATCCTTTTGTGGCGGGGTTCGCCACAAAAGATTGGAACGGATAGCGGGATTAGCTCCTGAAAAATCATATCATTTTACTCTAAAAAACTATCAGGGAAAATTGTCCATCACATAGCGTCAATCCTCCATGTTCTAAGATCTGTAATCGTCGCACCTTTGTAATGTCAAAAGACAACAACAAATAACAACAATTAAATATCAAATAAAATGACACGATTAACAGCATTAAACCCAGAAGAAGTAACAGGAAAAACTAAAGATTTATTCAACGCTGTACAAGCAAAATTAGGCGTTGTACCGAACATGATGAGAACAATGGGGAATTCTCCAGCAGTTTTGGAAGGATATTTGAACTTGAGTGGCGCTTTGAGCCACGGAAAATTAAGCGCAAAAACAGGTGAATTAATTGCTTTAGCAGTTTCAGAAAGCAATTCTTGCGATTACTGTTTAGCCGCTCACACTTTTATTGGTGAAAAATTAGTAAAAGCTGATCCAGCAGTTTTACACGCAGCGAGAACAGGAAATTCTACTGACGCTAAAACAGAAGCTATTTTACAATTAGCAAAAACATTAATCAGCAAAAATGGTTTAGTAAATGACGAAGATGTAAACAAAGCTAAAAACGCTGGAGTTTCTGATGCAGAGATTGCCGAAACTGTTGCACATACAGCTTTAAACGTACTAACAAACTACTTCAACAATTTAGCGAATACTGAAATTGATTTTCCTGCAGTATAATTAAACAGCACTTTCGCAATAACAAAAAAGAATGTATAAAGATAGCTCCGAATTTATTTGAGAGCTATCTTTATATTTCCAAAAATGAATAAATTATGAGTTCACAAAATGTTTTCACTTTAATAAATCCGCAAAATGGGAATTTGGCTTTCAAAATTCTTGCTTTTGATGATAACAGCCATTTTGATCATTTACAGCGAAATAATTATTATTCGTTGATTTGGATAACCAAAGGAAAAGGCAAAGTAAAAGCCGATTTTGCTGAACATTATTTTGAAGAAAATTCACTTCTCGCCTTTTCGCCTTATCAGCCCTTTATGCTTTGTGTAAATGAGCCAATTGAAGGAATTGCGATTCATTTTCACCCTGATTTTTACTGCATTCACATGCATCAAAAAGAGGTTTCTTGCAATGGTGTTTTGTTCAATAATATTTATCAGCCGCCTTATGTGAAAGTTACAGAACAAGCTGCATTAACATTTAATATGGTCATTGACCAAATGAAATCTGAGATTCAAAATGCTGAATTGGCGCAATATGAATTGCTTATTTCTTATTTGAAAATCTTTTTAATTACAGCTTCAAGATTAAAAACGGATCAATTGGAAGAAATGAAATCGGTTCCAGATTCAAAAGAACCAATTATTCTTCAGAACCTAAAAGATGCCATCGAACTGAATTTCAAGACCAAACATTCAGCTGGAAATTATGCAGATTTATTGAATATTTCTCCAAAAGCATTGGCTAAATTATCTAAGAATTATTTCAACAAAACCTTAACTGATTTGATTTCTGAACGAATTATTATTGAAGCTAAAAGAGAATTATACCTAACCAATAAAACAGTTAAAGAAATAGCCTACGAATTAGGCTATGATGACGAACATTATTTCAGCCGTTTCTTCAAAACAAATGCTGATGTTTCGCCTCAAATTTATCGCGAAACTGTAGGTTTTGGAAAAATGGAAGCTTAATTTTTTAGTCACAGTTTTCAGTCACAGTCTCAGTTGCAGATTACTGTAAACTGAGACTGGGACTGCTTACTTATTTTTCGCTTCAATCCATTTTGACATGTACATCGTGCTTTTAAACGCGTGATGTTGCAATAAATTCCCCATAAAGTTGTGGAGACGATGGCTTTTTGAATCTACTAAAAGTGAATTTGTCAATGAAATAAGTTTTTCTGCATAATCACTTTTTTGATAGCATTTATTAATGATTTCAATTCCTTTTTTTTGAGATTCTTTCCAGAGATTTTCATCTTGATAAAGGGCAATGGCTTTTTTAGCGAATTCTGCTGGATTATCTTCAATAAAACCATTCCAAGCTAAATCTTCATGCATTGCTTCAGAACCAATAGAAGTCGTAATACTTGGCGTTCCGCATTGCATGGCTTCTAAAAGTTTGCCTTTTAAACCTGCTCCAAAACGAATTGGCGCTAGAACAATTTTAGCTTTTTTTACAATTTCATTTGCATCTTCTGTCCTTCCCATGATATAAAAACCATTTTTAGGCTGATGCAATTGTAATACTTTTTGAGACGGATAAGCTCCATAAACTTCCAAAACAGCTTCTGGAAAATCTTTTTTTATAGAAGGCCAAATTGCTTCTTTTAAATATTGAACGGTATTCCAATTCGGTTCATGAAGAAAGTTTCCGATGAAAACAAAGTTTTTTCTTTCGTCAAAAGAAGGCAATTTTAAAAGCTCTTCTTCTTTCATTTCATCAACTAAAAACGGAAGATAAAAGAGTAAAATTTCATTAATTCTAAAAACATCTTTTAGAACATTCATTTCAAATTCAGAAATAATCAAAGACAAATCACATCTTAAAATGCTAGCAATTTCTCTTTTTGCTACTTCTTCAGATAATAAATCTTGGATTTCGAAAGTTCGATTTTCTTTGAAAGCTTTTTGTCTTGCCGTTCTCAAGCAATGTAAATCTTCGGTGTCTAAAATTCGAATTGCTTTAGGGCATTTTTCAATCACTCGCCATCCAAATTGTTCTTCGATCATAAAACGATCAAATAGAACAACGTCTGGATTTAATTCCAAAATAAAATTATCAAAAGTAGAAGAATTGAGTTCGATGCTCTTTTTTATCACTCCAAACTCAGATAAATCAACCATAAAATCGCTGTCTTGTGCAGCGCTGGCAAAAGTAATTTCGAATCCATTTTGTTTAAAAATCGAAATCAATTGCATCATCCTTCCGCCTGCAGCAGAAGACTTTGGCTCAGGCCACACAAATCCAATTATCAAAAGTTTTTTCGACTGTTCCATTTTATTTGGTTTCATTTTACAAAATAATGCTTTTTTGCACATTTTTGCACCATATTTACTGACTTTTGGTTGTAAAAAAAGACTAATTTTGCAGCAAATAAATTACCGCTGTCATGTTAGGATTAAAATTAGCTACCGACCCTCGATGGGTAAACATCGTCGAATCAAACATCGAAGAAATTTTAACGGATCACGCTTGGTGCGAACAAAAAGCTGCTTCAAACGCAATCAGTATTGTTACGTATAACTCTGAATTAGAGGAGTTAGTAACTGAAATGCTTGAAATTGCCAGAGAAGAATTGGAGCATTTTCAAATGGTTCATAACATCATAAAGGAGCGCGGACTTACACTTGGTCGTGAAAGAAAAGATCATTATGTAAATGAACTTTTTAAATTTATGAAAAAAGATGGCAGCCGCAGAGACGCTCTTTGCGACCGATTATTGTTTTCTGCGATGATCGAAGCTAGAAGTTGTGAGCGTTTTAAAGTTCTTTCGGAAAATATTAAAGACGAAAAACTAGCTAAATTCTACAGAGATTTAATGATTTCTGAGGCTGGACATTACACTACATTTTTAGGCTTTGCCAGAAAATATCAAGACAACATCGACATCGACAAACGATGGAAAGAATGGATTGAATATGAAGGTTCTATTATTACCAATTATGGTAAAAACGAAACCGTTCACGGATAAATTACGCTCTTTTTTTATTACTCTATTTTTATATTTAAATACCACATTTCGCTATGCAGAAAAGTAAATCCAGATCAATCGTTTTTAAAATTGCGAAGTATTTCGGAATAACTTTCGCGGTTATTTTAGGATTATTATTTTTAACGCCTATCGTCTTTGAGGACCAAATTAAAGAACAAATAAAGAAAACAGCCAACGAAAGATTAAGCGCAGAATTGAATTATTCTGATGTTTCTGTTTCGTTTTTTCGCCATTTTCCTTCTCTTACTTTAACTTTAGACAATTTAAGTTTAAACGGTTCTGCACCCTATAAAAACGAAAAATTCATCACTGCAAAAGAGGTTTCTTTTGGAATCGATGTCATGAGTTTAATTTTCAGCAAATCGGTAAAAATTGATCAGATTTATTTATCAGATTCTTTTATAAATGTAAAAGTGAATCCGAATGGAGAAGCGAATTACAACATTTATAAATCGCAAGAACAAGCAGCTAAGTCGAATGACACCACAGAAACTGCTTTAAAATTGGAGCGAATTGAAATTTTAAACAGTAAAATTGTTTACGATGATCAATCGACAAAAGTTCATTTTGATGCTTTCGGATTCAATTATTTAGGAAAAGGAGATTTAAACAAAGCGGTTTTTGACTTGTATTCGAAAGCCAAAATCGAGAAATTAAATATCGTTTACGAAAATGAACCGTATTTAATGAACAAAAAGATTGATGCCGATTTGATTACAAAAGTCAACATCAACTCACTTTCTTTCTTTTTCCAGCAGAACAACCTTAAAATCAATCAGCTTTTGGTTGACTTTAAAGGGAAATTTGACATTTTAAAAGATGGTTACAACATGGATTTCGTTATTAAATCTGATAATAGCGAGCTGTATGACGTATTTACTGCTTTCCCGCCAAAATATATTACTTGGCTTTCTCAAACTGAATTAAAAGGAAAAACAGACCTTCTTCTAACTTTAAAAGGAAAATACATTACTTCTCAAAATATTGCTCCAGATTTAGATTTGGATGTAAAAGTAAAAGATGGTTTTGTAAATTATAACAAGAGCGCATTTCCTGTTTCTAATTTAAATTTAGACATCAAAACAAAAGTTCCGTCTTTAAATCCGGATTTAGTTATTGTTGATGCTAAAAACCTTTCTCTAAATGTTAATGAGGATTATTTAAAATCTAAGTTTTTCATTAAAGGATTAAAAACCTCAGAGATTAATGCTGATTTTAAAGCTAAAATAGATCTTGAAAAATTAAGTAATGCTCTTGGAATTCCTGGTATCGAATTAAAAGGAGCCTTAGCGGGCGACGTAAAAGCTAACGGAGTATTTGATCAGAAAAACAAACGTTTTCCCGTTACAAACGGAACAATTAATTTGGATAATGGCTATTTAAAAACATCTTATTACCCAAATCCAATTACGAATATTACGATCAAATCTAACATTAAAAACCAAAAAGGAACTTTTGAAGATTTAAAGATAAGCTTAACGCCAACTCAATTTACTTTTGAAGGAAAACCAGTTTTTGTTCAGGCAGATTTAAGCAATTTTGATGATTTAAATTATGATATAAAAGCCAAAGGAGAATTGGACGTGAACAGAATTTATAAAGTTTTCTCTCAAAAAGGTCTTGATCTTGATGGTTTTATAAAAGCTGATTTAGCCTTGAAAGGAAAACAAAGCGATGCCGAAAAAGGAAATTACAGCAAATTAAACAATAAAGGAACTCTTGAATTAAGAAACATTGGAATTGCTTCTGAATATCTTCCAAAGAAATTCATTATCAAAGAAGGTATTTTCAAAATCAATCAGGATAAAATGTCGTTTAATAATTTCTTGGCAGCTTACGGGCAGTCTGACTTTAAGATGAATGGTTATTTACAAAACGTTTTTAATTATGCAATGACCAATACAGGCGTTTTAAGAGGTTCTTTCAAAGTTACTTCTCGCTATATCAATGTTGACGAATTTATGTCAAGCGTAGATCCAAACACACCTGTAACGCAAGCTCCAAAAGCAGAGACAAAACAATCAGAAAAGGCGCAGACTGGTGTTATCATTATTCCGAACAACTTAAATTTACAATTGATTGCAAATGCTCAAAAAGTAAATTTCGACAAACTAAACCTTCAAAATGCAACTGGAAATTTAACTATGAAAAAGGGTAAATTGACGATGCAAAACACTGGTTTCAATTTAATTGGATGCAATGTTGCTATGAATGCCAATTATCAAGCGGTCACTCCGCAGAAAGCAAATTTTGATTACGCTATAAAAGCTACAGATTTTGACATCAAAAGAGCTTACAACGAAATCGACGTTTTCAGAAAAATGGCTAGTGCAGCAGAGAAAGCGCAAGGAATCGTTTCTTTAGATTATCAATTAAAAGGTCGATTGAATGGAAATATGGAACCTGTTTACCCTTCTCTTGTGGGTGGCGGAACACTTTCTGTAAAAAATGTAAAAGTGAGAGGTTTAAAAATGTTTAATGCCGTAAGTAAACAAACGAATACACAGTCTATAAAAAACCCGGATGTTTCTAAAGTTGATATTAAAACAACTGTTAAGAACAATATTATAACTGTAGAACGCTTTAAATTTAAGTTTGCAGGCTTTAGACCAAGAATTGAAGGAACAACAAGCTTAGACGGCAGATTGAACTTAAAAATGCGTTTAGGATTGCCTCCTTTTGGAATTTTCGGAATTCCGTTAACTGTAACAGGAACTCAAGATAATCCAAAAGTAAAAGTCGGCAAGAAAACAGAAGATCTCGAAGAGACCAAGGATACAGAATAATTAAATTCTAATTATATAAAAGAAAACCGAAGCTTATGCGCCTCGGTTTTTTTATTTTAAACTCCATAGAGAATCTTAGAAACATATAAAATCCCTTTGGCCAACAGCCACAATAAGGCAGCTGCTCCTAAAAGTTTCCAAGCCCAAGCTTTACTCCTTTTCCAATCAGAGAAAAACGAAAAGATCTCAAAATATTTAATTACTACATAAACACTTGTTCCTATCAGCGAAAACCAAACAATTTCATTTAAATGATAACTGAAGCCGTACAAGAAGGTTAAACCCAAAAAAAGTACGGTGACAAACTGCAGATAGTAATAATTTCTGAATTCATATCTGTAGTTCATTTTTAAAGACAAAATCAAGAACGATATGGCCAACAAGCTTATTAAAGCCGATATGACATTATAAAAAAGAGAATTCTCTTGAAGAATAAGCACTACAACCGCAGTAAGCGCAATAACAGTACATCCTCCTAGAGAATTTATTTCTCGATCTCTTTTATCATTTTTAAAAGGAAACAAAATTGGATATAAATATTTTTCTAAAGTGCGCCAAAAAGGTAAAGCATAAATTGTCGCAATTCCCGACAATACAATTTCATAGTTATAAAAAACGTCCTGAGGAACTTTGCACAATACATATACAAGCGCAAGCGTAAGAAATAATCCAGGTAGAGAAATTGTTTTTACCGCTTCCCATGGACTTTCCGCCCAAAAATTATTTTCTACTTTAAAAATGTACTTCTTAATAAAATATTCTTTAGTAAAGATCGCTGTCGTCTGACTCCACAATAAGCACAATCCGACATGAATAACAACCGTGCGTAGTACAAATTCTTCGATAGAAACTCCATAATAAACACAGAAAGCTCCAGCAATCAGCAATTCATAAGTCAGTAAAACGGGCGAAAATAAAAATCGAAATAAGGGCGCCAAATGTCTAATCACAAGATCAATCAGCAAATTCCAATATCGCTTAAACAGAGCAATAATGGCACAAATAGCAATAAATGCCGACAGATAAAACATCCAATTTGCCAGCGATTGCGCTTGTATCCAAAATTGAATTGCCGAATCTTTTGGCAGAGTATATACGATTTGAGAATTAGCAAGAACCTCAGAAGCTAACTGATCTCTTACTTCATCATCAAATTTAGGAAATTGACTTTTATGTTTCGTCCAGAATTGTTCTGTTTCAAAACCATTCTTTTTAAGAACCGCCAATTCATACAAAACATTTTTCTGTTCGCTGTTTAATGAATTCAATTTAACATTGATACTGTCTGAAGCAGTTTTTGCATACATACTGAAACAAGACAGCAGTATAAGTAGTATTATTTTTTTCAACTTTAAATATTTAAAAACAAAATCTAAAAGTAAATATAAGTCTTAAAGTCTTTATAAAAGTATAAAAAACAAAAAACCCGATCATTTCTGAACGGGTTTTTTATAAAAAGCAATCTATGATTATTATGCCTCGAATGGGATAATAGATACATAAGATTTGTTATCTCTTTTCTTTTGGAACTTAACAACTCCAGCAACTCTTGCGTGAAGAGTGTGATCTTTACTAATGTAAACGTTTTCACCTGGATTGTGTTTTGAACCTCTTTGTCTAACGATGATGTTCCCAGCAATAGCAGCTTGTCCACCATAAATCTTAACGCCTAGACGTTTTGATTCTGATTCTCTACCATTCTTCGAACTACCGACACCTTTCTTGTGAGCCATGACGTATGAGTTTAAATATTGTTATTATTCTTTAGTAGCTTCTTTTTTAGCTTTTGGAGCTGCTTTTTTTGCTTTTGGAGCTTCTACTTCTTCAGTAGATGCTTCTTCTGCTACAACCGCTTTTTTAGCTGCTGCTTTTTTAGTTCCTCCTGCTGCAGTAATACCTTCAATTACAATTTGTGTAAGATATTGTCTGTGACCATTTCTTTTTTTGTATCCTTTTCTTCTTTTCTTTTTGAAAACGATAACTTTATCACCTTTTAAGTGTTGTAACACTTTAGCTTCTACTGAAGCACCTTCTATAGCTGGGGCGCCTAAAGTTACATTTCCGTTATCGTCTAATAAAAGAACTTTGTCAAAAGAAACTTTTGAACCTTCTTCGTTAGCCAAACGGTGAACATAAACCTTTAAGTCTTTGCTTACTTTAAATTGTTGCCCTGCTATCTCTACGATTGCATACATACCAAATTGATTTATTGATTTTTAAGGTTGCAAATATACAACTAATAATTTACTGTGCAATCCCTAAAAGCAAAAATATTTTCACTTATAAAAACCTTGTTTTTCAAGCAGTTCCACGCCAAAAATCAAATTAATTTAAAGTAAAAGATTGTTAAAATCCTATTTATTTGAAAACAAATCTGTAATACATAAGTAAAAAAAACTACTTTTGATATAATCAAAATCAACTCTTGTCTACCTACTCTTGTTGATATTTTAAAATTATTAATCTTTATGAAAAAATCAATAATGATGTTAAGTGCTGCATTAATGCTTGGCGGAGTGGCTCATGCCCAAAAAGTAGCTTTCGAAGAATACGATCTAGAGAATGGGCTTCATGTCATTTTACACAATGACCCTTCTGCTCCAGTTGTTATCACTTCGGTAATGTATCATGTTGGATCAAAAGACGAACGTCCTGACAGAACCGGCTTTGCACACTTTTTTGAACATCTATTATTTGAAGGAACCCAAAATATAAAACGTGGGGAATGGATGAAAATTGTTACTGCAAATGGAGGCGTAAATAATGCCAACACATCTGATGACAGAACTTATTATTATGAAGTTTTTCCTTCTAACAGTTTAGAACTTGGCTTATGGATGGAGTCTGAAAGACTAATGCATCCTATTATTAATAAAATTGGAGTTGACACGCAAAATGAAGTTGTAAAAGAAGAAAAAAGAATGCGTTACGACAATCAGCCTTACGGAAATATTCTTCCGGAGGTTAAAAAGAATATGTTCAAAAAGCACCCATATAGATGGACTACAATTGGTTCTATGGAGGATTTGGACGCTGCAAAACTAGAAGAATTTCAAGCTTTCAATAAAAAATTCTATACGCCAAACAATGCAGTTTTAGTTGTTGCTGGAGATTTTGAAAAAACAAAAACAAAAGAATGGATTCAGAAATATTTTGGACCAATTCCGAAAGGCGAAGAACTTAAAAAACAAACTTATACAGAAGACCCAATCACTCAGCCGATTAAAGCAACTTATGAAGATCCGAACATTCAAATTCCAATGATTGTGGCTTCATACAGAACGCCTTCAATGAAAACTAGAGATGCAAGGGTTTTAGACTTGATTTCGTCTTATTTAAGTGATGGAAAAAGCTCTAAACTTTACAAAAAAATCGTTGACGACAAAAAAATGGCGTTACAAATTGGCGCAGTAGGATTTAGCCAAGAAGATTACGGAATGTACATTCTTTACGGTCTTCCAATGGCTCCATACACAACAGCCGATATTTTAAAAGAAATGGATGAGGAAATCGTAAAAATTCAAACCGATCTAATTTCTGAAAAAGACTATGAAAAATTACAAAACAAATTCGATAACAATTATGTAAATGCCAATTCGAGCGTAGAAGGAATCGCAGAAAATCTTGCTTCGTATTATTTACTTTATGGCGACGTTAATTTAATTAATACCGAAATCGACATTTACCATTCTATTACAAGAGAAGAAATAAGAGAAGTTGCTAAGAAATATTTAAATCCGAATCAGCGTTTGACTTTAGATTATATTCCAACTGCCAAATCTCAAAACTAAGAATATCGAATCATGAAAAAAATATATCCTTTTTTAATCCTTATTTTCCTAACTGGAACTATGCAAGCACAAGATCGTCCACAACCCAAACCAGGAAATGCCCCGGTAGTCAACATCAAAAAACCTCAAACCTTTGTTTTATCAAACGGAATGAAAGTTTTAATTGTTGAAAACCACAAATTGCCTAGAGTTAGTTTTACACTTACACTAGACAACGCTCCATTTACTGAAGGCAACAAAAAAGGGGTTGACGAATTGACGAGCAGTTTAATTGGAAACGGAACTAAAAAAACAACCAAAGAAGCATTCAATGAAGAGATTGATTTTTACGGAGCTAATATCAACTTTACTTCTCAAGGAGCTTACGCAAGTTCATTATCAAAATATTCTGGACGTGTTTTAGAACTTTTAGCTGAAGGTGCTTTACAGCCAAATTTTACTCAAACTGAATTTGACAAAGAAAAAGCAAAACTTTTGGAAGGTCTTAAAGCAGACGAAAAAAGCGTTCCAGCTATTTCAAATCGAGTAGTCGATGTTTTGGCTTTTGGAAAAAATCATCCTACCGGAGAATTTCTTTCTGAAGAAACTGTAAAAAATGTAACGCTTACAGATGTTCAGAACAATTACAACACTTATTTTGTTCCAGAAAACGCTTATTTAGTAGTTATTGGCGACATTAAATTTAAAGAAGTAAAAGCGGCCGTTGAGAAATTATTTGGCGGATGGAAAAAACAAAGCGCACCAAAAAACACTTATCCAACTCCAGAAAATGTTGCCAACTTACAAATAGATTTTGTTGATGTTCCAAATGCGGTTCAATCTGAAATTTCATTAGTAAATACTGTAAATTTAAGAATGAGCGATCCAGATTTTTTTCCTGCTGTAATTGCAAATCAAATTCTTGGCGGTGATTTTAATAGTTATTTGAACATGAATTTACGCGAACAGCACGCTTGGACGTATGGCGCAAATTCTAGCATTGGAAGCGGAAAATATGTTACTAAATTTAAAGCTGCTTCAGCGGTAAGAAATACGGTAACAGATAGCGCCGTTGTTCAATTTGTAAAAGAAATCAAAAGAATTAGAACAGAAAGAGTTGATCCAGAAGTTTTAAGAAATGTAAAAGCAGGATATATCGGAAGATTTGTAATGCAAGTTGAAAAACCTCAAGCTGTTGCGCGTTATGCTTTAAACATTGAAACAGAAAAACTTCCTGCTGATTTCTACGAAAAATACATTCAGACCATCAATAATGTTACTGCAGACGATATTTACCGTGTTGCCAACAAGTATTTCTTATTAGACAATATGCGCATCGTAATTGTCGGAAAAGGAACTGATGTAATTCCTGGTTTAGAAAAATTACAAATTCCGATTCATTATTTCGATAAATACGGAAATCCAGTTGAAAAACCTGCCACAAAAAAAGAAGCGCCAAAAGACGTTACAGCAAAAACAGTTTTTGAAAACTATATTAAAGCTATTGGCGGAGAAAAAGCTGTTACTGCAGTTAAAACATTATACATGAATGGCTCAACAACTGTTCCTCAAGCTCCTACTCCATTAACTTTTACTTCTAAATTAGATTCGAAAGGTAAAATGATGGTTTCGCTTTCTATGGGAACAATGAATTTAATGAAACAAGTCGTGAATGAAAAAGGCGCTTATGTTGAACAGCAAGGAAAAAGAAAAAACCTTGAAGGCGAAGATTTAGCGGACATGAAAGCAAACGCCGCTCCTTTTGAAGAATTACAGCTCGTAAAAAGAACCGATTTAAAAGTAGAAGGAATCGAACCAATTAACGGAAATGATGCTTATGTAATCAAAGACGGCAAAACAACGTATTATTATGATGTTAAATCTGGCTTAAAAATAGCAGAATCAAAAGTTCGTGAACAAGGCGGAAAATCAGTTGAGCAAATCACTAATTTCAACGATTATAAAGAAGTAAAAGGTGTTAAAGTTCCTTTTAATTTAGTTCAAAATGTTGGTTTCGAATTGGACATCAAAATGTCTGATATTAAAATAAATGAAGGAGTTTCTGAGAAGGATTTTCTTTAATCTAAGATGCTAAGGTTCTGAGATACTAAGATACTAAGATTCTGAATCACCAAAACTAAAAAGCTTTGTCAAAGTTTGAAACTTTGACAAAGCTTTTTTTTATTTATCTCGTTTGTCTGGCTGAACCCTTCGTTCCTCAGAATAAACTCCATCGAAGCCCTTTGCGCTCTTCGACTCCGCTCAGAGTGACAGATAAAACTTCAATCCATTTTACATTGCACAAAAGCAACTTTAACTCATAACTTACAATTCATAACTTATAACTCGAAATCATTTTTTTGCCGACAAATAAACTCCGATCAAAATAATAAACGCCCCAACAGATTGAATTGGCGTTAGGAATTCATTATCCAATAATCCCCAAAAAAAGGCAACTATCGGAATCAAATAAGTTACTGACGTTGCAAATACAGGCGACGACATTTGAATTAGTTTAAAGAAAAGAATGTTTGCAATTCCAGTTCCTAAAACACCTAAA
Organism: Flavobacterium sp. HJSW_4; assembly: GCF_042436695.1. Classification (NCBI taxonomy): domain Bacteria; kingdom Pseudomonadati; phylum Bacteroidota; class Flavobacteriia; order Flavobacteriales; family Flavobacteriaceae; genus Flavobacterium; species Flavobacterium sp. HJSW_4. The sequence continues at coordinate 557 of NZ_JBHNPP010000018.1, read as the reverse complement.
ATCATTACAAAAAGTATAGAATGTTGCGTTTCTACAAAATGTACTTTTTGACTGATATCGGTTGTGCTTAAAATAATTAAAGCAGGCAAAAACAAAACTGCAAAATTCCCTGTTGTGATACTAACCGAATTCAGATCGTGCAAATATTTCTTAATTAGATTTACGTTGATAGCATAACTAAGCGTTGCAATTACAACCAAAACAACATAAAGATAATTTTGAGTTCCGCTAGAAGAATCTCCGCTTAAAACTAAAAGCAAACAACCTACAAGCCCAACAAAAACTCCCAAAACTTGTCGTTTTTGAAACTGAATTCCGAAAGCTATAATTCCTAAAACCAAAGTATTTAAAGGCGTGAGCGAATTCAAAATTGCTACAACAGAGCTATTTACCTGAGTTTCTGCAATCGCAAAAAGATAAGCTGGCATAAAAGTTCCGAAAAGGGAAGTTATGGCAACATATTTCCACTGACGTTTAGAAATTTTCTTTAGACTATTAAAACCAAAAATCAACAGAAAAAGTGCGGCAAAAATAATTCGGAAAGAACCAACTTGGAT
>NZ_JBHNPP010000017.1:0-116439 GCF_042436695.1 Flavobacterium sp. HJSW_4 | reverse complement strand
ACTTTGCGAGACTAATTTAAGATACAGAGAAAAAATTAGTGTAATTAGTGCAATTCGCGGCAAAAAAATAAAAAAAATGGATAGAGAGCAGTTATTTACAATCGCCAGCAATTGGTTTGAAAGTCAGGGATGGAAACCTTTTCCGTTCCAGACACAGACATGGACTGCTTTTCTTCAAGGAAAAAACGGATTGTTAAATGCACCAACTGGAAGCGGAAAAACGTATGCGCTCTGGCTTCCGATCATTTTAAATTATATTAAAGAAAATCCGAATTATAAAACCACCCGAGGCAAAGCCGAACGGAGCGTAGCTAAACATAACAATGGAATAAAAGCGATTTGGATTACTCCTCTCCGTTCTTTATCAGTAGAAATAAAACAAGCCGCGGAACGAGTTTTAACCGATTTAGATATTCCTATGACCGTTGGAATTCGTTCTGGAGATACTTCTGCGGCAGAAAGGGCCAAACAAAAAGGCAAAATGCCCGATTTATTAATTACAACTCCCGAAAGCCTACAATTACTTTTGGCTTCAAAAGGTTATGCAAATACTTTTAAAAATTGCAGTTCAATTGTAATTGATGAATGGCACGAATTATTGGGAACCAAACGTGGCGTTCAAGTCGAATTGGCGTTATCAAGGCTAAAAACAATTGCTAAAAATATTCGAATCTGGGGAATTTCAGCAACAATTGGTAATCTACAACAAGCGCAAGAAGTTTTGCTTGGAGTTGATTCTGAATCTTATAACAACTCTGTTTTAATAAAAGCGGTAATTCATAAAAAAATAAAAGTCATTTCTATCATTCCCGAAAAAATGGATACCTATCCTTGGCGCGGACATATGGGATTGCATTTAATTGATGAAGTCGCTAAAATTATAAAAGCGAGTAAAACGACTTTAATCTTTACGAATGTTCGTTCGGCTTGTGAAATTTGGTATCAGCGATTATTAGAAAAATATCCTGAATTTGCTGGCGAAATGGCGATGCATCATGGAAGTATTGATCGCGAAACGAGACTTTGGGTAGAAAATGCGATTCGGAATGAAGAATTAAAAGTCGTAGTTTGCACTTCGAGTTTAGATTTGGGAGTTGATTTTGCGCCTGTTGAATCTATCATTCAAGTTGGCGGACCAAAAGGTGTTGCCCGTTTTATGCAGCGCGCAGGACGAAGCGGTCATCAACCTGGAAAAGAAAGTGTTATTTATTTTCTAGCTACACATGCAATTGAACTTATCGAAGCTTCTGCTTTAAAAAAAGCGGTAGAAAATAGCGTTATCGAAGATCGAGTTCCCTACTTAAATAGTTGGGATGTTTTGGTTCAATATCTCAATACTTTAGCAGTTTCTGACGGATTTTATCCTAAAGAAATTTTCAAAGAAATTCAAGGAACTTTTAGTTATCAAACCATTACGCCAGAAAACTGGAACTGGATTTTAAATTTTATTACGCAAGGAAGTCAAAGTCTTTATGCTTATGACGAATTTAAAAAAGTAGAAATCGACGAAAACGGCTGTTATAAAATCAATAGCAGAATGATTGCAATGCACCACAGGATGCAGATTGGAACGATTGTGGGCGATGCTGTAATGAATGTCAAATTTTTGAGTGGCGGTTATATCGGAACAATTGAAGAATGGTTTATTTCGAAATTAAAACCAGGCGACACTTTTATTTTTGCAGGAAAAAAACTGGAATTATTCAAAATCAGAAATATGCAGGTTTTGGTTAAAAAAGCGAGTCCGAAGAAAGAATCTAAAATTGCAAGTTGGATGGGCGGACGTTTGGCGCTTTCTTCTCAAATGAGCGAATTGCTTCGTCAGGAATTATATCGCGCCAATACTGATAATCTTTCGCCAGAATTAAAAGCTTTACAACCATTATTTCAAAGACAAAGAAAAGAATCAATTGTGCCAAGTTCAGATGAATTTTTAATTGAAACTTTCAAAACTCGAGAAGGATTTCACGCTATTTTTTATCCTTTTGAAGGTCGTTTTGTACATGAAGCTCTCGCTAGTTTATTGGCTTTCAGAATTAGTTTATTGCAATCCATCACTTTTTCTTTGGCATATAATGATTATGGTTTTGAATTACTTTCAGATCAGGAAATTGATATTGAAGCAGTTTTAGATAATAATTTATTTTCAACCGAATATGTACATCACGATTTGCAAAAAAGCTTAAATTCTACAGAAATGGCACGAAGAAAATTTAGAGATATTGCTGTAATTTCGGGATTGGTTTTTACAGGTTTCCCAGGAAAAATGGTTAAAACGAAACATTTGCAAAGCGGTTCTCAATTATTATTTGAAGTTTTTAGAGATTTTGAACCTGATAATTTATTATTGCATCAAGCTTATCGCGAGACATTTGAGCATCAATTAGAAGAAGGTCGTTTGATTTTGGCTTTGGAAAGAATCGCCAATCAGAAAATCATTTGGAAACAATGTTTAAAACCTACTCCTTTTAGTTTTCCGATAATTACCGATCGATTAAGAGAAAAATTATCGAGTGAAACTTTGGCTGAAAGAATCCAGAAAATGACAGCTTCTTACATGAAATAATACTTTATGAAAATTCAAATACAAAACGAAAACTTTATACTTCATTCAAGCGGAGCTATTTTTTGGGAATCTAAAAAAATTATTATCATTTCTGATGTTCATTTAGGAAAAGTAACTCATTTTAGAAAACATGGAATCGCCATTCCGCAAGATGCTGTTTCGGAAAATTTTAGAAAAATCACTGATGTTTTAGAATATTTTGAGCCTGAAAAAATTATCTTTTTGGGAGATTTATTTCACAGCACAAAAAATTCAGAATGGGATTTATTTGAACAATGGATTTCAAATCACAATCAGGAAACTTATTTAGTTGCAGGAAATCACGATATAATCGATCAGAAACATTATTTCGAAATTGGAATTCTTGTTGTTGATGTTTTACAAATTGATCATTTTTTCTTCACGCATCATCCGACAGAAAAAGACAATTTATTTAATTTTTCAGGACACATTCATCCTGGAATTATTTTGCGAGGTTTAGGAATGCAAAGCTTAAAATTGCGCTGTTTTTTTCATAAACCAAATCAAATGATATTGCCTGCTTTTGGAGAATTTACAGGAAAATTTATTTTAAAACCTGAAGAAGATCATCTTGTTTATGCGATTGCTGGAGAGGAAGTTATTCTGATAAATAAAAACAATTGAAAGAGTCTATTGTTTTCATTTACAATTTTTTAAAAATCATTATTTGAAGCAAAAAATAAAACCCAGTAAATCTAAATTTACTGGGTTTCTTTTTATTTTGTAATGAAAAAATTACTGTTCGTCGTTATTCATTGCCGACATCAAAAGCGTATAAGCATTTTTGACAATCACTTTTGAAGAACTTGAAATCGCATCAGAAGTAATTTGGGTAAAACCTTCATTTTTAACTCCAGATTTAACTTCATTCATCTGAAACTGGTTGTTCCCAATATCAGTAAAGACATAGAATTTCCCTTGCCAGCGCACCACCGCATCTTCTGGAACTGTTAGTGCTCTTTGATTTTCAACTTCTACTTCTGCATTTACAAAGAGTCCAGGTAAAAGTTCTGGATTATAACTATTTACTTTACAGATAATTTCTGCCGCACGATCTCCATTTAAGCTTTGATTGATAAAAGCAATTTTAGACGCATACTTTTTTCCATTAGAAGCGTTTGTATACGCCATAACGGTTTGACCGATTGAAAGTGAAGTCACATCTTTTTCGAATGCGTTTAAAGTCAGAACGATGTCTTTTTTATCGATTAATTCGAAAAGCATATCCGTCGGATTTACATATTTTCCGATGTTGACATTTACTTTAGAAACAAGACCATTTATAGGTGAAATCACTCGAATTGTTTTACTTATATTTCCAACATTCAGCGTTTTAGCATTAATTCCTAATAAGTTTAATTTTTGTTCTAAAGAAGACATTGTAATGCGTTGCGTTCTCATTTCAGTCGTGATTTGTTCTAAAACTTTATCACTCGCCGCTTTGTTTGCATTTAACTCTTTCTGTCTTTTGTGTTCATTTTGAGCCAATTCGAACTTTTCTTTTGCCATCAGATAATTTTGCTGCAATTCGATAAACTGCATATCTTCCAAAACAGCTAAAACCTGACCTTTCTGAACGTTCATTCCCGCAATAAGATTCGTACTTTTCACATAACCTCCTAACGGAATACTGATGCTAATTACGCTTTTTGGAGGGACCGTTACTGTACCTTGAAGCTGTAAAATCTCTTTTACATTTTTTACAGTTGGATTACCACTTTCTAAACTAGCATTTTTAACTTGTTCAGGACTTAATTTAATGATATCAATGCTTTTAGTTTCAGCACTTTTAGTTTCTTCGTTTTTCTTATTTCCGCAAGAAATTAGAAATATAGCGCCAATAAACGCTGCAATATATTTTTTCATTTTAAATATTATTAAGATTTTGAAGTGTGACAACTGCTTTATTGTAAGCGTTTAGCGCGTCTAAATATTCACTTTTAATTGTAATAGCCTGATTGACTACCAAAACCCATTGCAGATAATCAATATCTCCGTTTTGCAATTGACTGCTTGAAGCTTCGATAATCGTTTGAGCGTTTTTCAATCCGTCAGTTTCATAATATTGCAGACTTTCTTGGTATTTTTTAAGCTCTCGATCTGCATTTTCAATATTGGTTTTCACTTCTATTTTAGCCGCTTCAGAAAGTTCAACAAAGCTTTCGTATTCTGCTTTTGCTGCTCTTTTTCGCTCTGACTGACTTGTGAAAAATATCGGAATTGAAAGCCCTGCATTTACATAATTAAATCTTTGTCTACTACCATAATAAACATCTTGACCTGAAGCATTAGTTTGAGATCCAATAATGCTCAAATTGTTATATCCCAAAGTAATTTCTGGAAGCATTTTGGCACCTTCAGTTTTCCATCTGTACTTAGCCGATTCCGATTCAAATTGCGAACGCTGCACTGCTGGAAGATTTTCTGGTTTTAAATTTTCGATAGACGAATGATCTAAAACTGCTTTCAAATTCATCTTTTTTGGAGTGTGTTCCGATTTGTCTTGAAGAATGGCATTAAACGAATTCAAAGCGATTTCGATATCACGATTTACCATAACCAATTGGTTGCTGTAGAATTGTCTCGCAGATTGCGAGGCGCTTTTTTCTAAAACATTCGCTTCACCAGCTTTAAACCTCAAATCTGATTTTTTCTCCATAATTCTGTAGATCGAATCAGCATAAACTAGAAGTTCTTTTTTGCTGTTTAGCCACAAATAATCGTAGTAAATATTTCGAACACGAGTTTTTATTTCTTGCGAAGTCAATTGCACTTCAGCTTTTGCTTTATTGAAATCGGCTTTTAAAGCTTTTTTCTGATTGCTATAAACAGTCGGAAAAGCAAAAGTCTGGCTGATTCCAAAACGAGTATCATTCTGCGCGCTATTAAACTGTCCGTAATCGGCATCTATTTGCGTTTGCGGAATATTATAAGCCGATTTCTGCAAATAGCTTTTTGACTGTTCATTCAATTTAGCCGATTTAATCGTTCTGTTATTTTGAATCGCAATTGAAATAGATTCGTCAAGCGAAATTGGTAATTCTTGCGCTTTTGCCATGTTACCAATAAAAAGAATACTCAATAAAATGGTTAGATTATTCATGTGCTTTTTTCTTTTTTTAGTGAAAACTTTAGCGTGATACGTCATTAAATAAATAGCTGGAAGTACAAAAAGCGTTAAAAGAGTAGCTGTTACTAATCCACCAATAACAACCGTTGCTAGTGGACGTTGTACTTCTGCTCCTGCACCATTACTTAAAGCCATTGGAAGAAACCCTAAAGAAGCTACAGCTGCCGTCATTAATACAGGACGCAATCTGTTTTTTGTTCCTAAAAGAATAATATCAAAAGGATCTGTAATTTCTCCTTGCTTCTGAATTCGATTGAACTCGGATATTAAAACGATTCCGTTTAGAACTGCAACTCCAAAAAGAGCAATAAATCCAACTCCCGCAGAAATACTAAATGGCATATCGCGCATTACCAAAGCAAATACACCTCCGATCGCTGATAACGGAATCGCCGTAAAAATGATAATTCCTTCTTTAAACGATCTGAAAGCAAAGTATAATAAAGCAAAAATCATTAATAAAGCTGCTGGAACAGCAACTCCTAATCTTGCTTTTGCTTGCTGAAGATTTTCAAAAGCACCTCCATACGTAATATAATAACCTGGATCAAATTTGATTTGCTGATTCACTTTCTTTTGCAGTTCTTCTACAATTGATTGAACGTCTCTTCCACGAACATTAAATCCGACGATAATTCTTCTTTTAGCGTTTTCTCGCTGAATCTGATTCGGACCCTCCACTTCTTCTACTTTCGCAACTTGATAAAGCGGAATCTGCATTCCTGAAGGCGTTGCAATCAAAAGATTTCTAACGTCTTCAATTCCTTTTCGTCCGTTGTCTTCAACACGAACAACCATATCGAAACGTTTTTCACCTTCATAAATACTTCCAGCAACAGCTCCTGCAAAAGCGGCATTAATAGTTCTGTTGATGTCTACCACACGAAGACTATATTTTGCCATTTCTGCCCAATTGTAATCAATTACGATTTGTGGCATTCCGGTAACTTTTTCTACGTATAAATCGGCTGCACCTTCAACGGTTTTACTGATTGCTCCTAATTTTTCTGCATATTCAGAAAGTTTTTGAAGATCTTCTCCGTAAATTTTACAAACCAAATCTTGTTTCGCTCCCGTCATTAATTCGTTAAAACGCATCTGAACAGGAAATTGGAATCCAGTTGTAACTCCAGGCGCAATTCGTTTAACGGTTTTCGTCATTTTATCAGCCAATTCTGGAAACGAAGAAGCACTTGTCCATTCTGATTTGTCTTTCAAAACAATAATCATATCTCCACCCTCAATCGGCATTGGATCGGTCGGAATTTCAGCACTTCCAATTCTGGAAACGACTTGCTGCACTTCTGGATATTCTTTCTTTAATTCGGCAGAAATCTTCTCAATCGTTTTGGTTGTCGTAGAAAGATTGGTTCCTAACAACAAACGCGTTTCAACAGCAAAATCCCCTTCTTCCAATTGCGGAATAAACTCTCCTCCCATTCTTCCGAACAAAACAACAGCGATTCCGAAAAGTACAAATGCAGCTATAACAATAGATTTTCTAATGCCTAAAGCTTTGGTTAGCCAGCCTTCATAAGCATTTTCCAGTTTCGCCATTATACGATCAGAAAGATTCTTTTTATGACTGATTTTTTTGCTTAAGAATAAAGCGCTAACCATTGGCACATAAGTCAATGACAAAATGAAAGCTCCTAAAATGGCAAATGCAACAGTTTGTGCCATTGGTTTGAACATTTTACCTTCAATTCCTTGAAGCGAAAGAATTGGCAAATACACAATTAAAATGATAATTTGTCCAAACACCGCTGCGTTCATCATTCGCGCAGCCGAGCCTGTAACTTCTTTATCCATTTCTTCTTGCGAAATATCATTTACTGTTTGGTATTTTTTAGAGCTATGAAGATGATGCAGAATAGCTTCTACAATAATTACAGCTCCGTCTACAATTAATCCGAAATCTAATGCTCCAAGACTCATTAAATTTCCGCTTACGCCAAAAGTATTCATCATAATAATGGCAAAAAGCATCGCTAACGGAATTACTGAAGCAACAATAAATCCTGCTCTAAGATTTCCTAAAAATAAAACTAGAATTAGAACAACTATTAAAGCACCTTCAACTAAGTTTTTTTCTACTGTTCCGATGGCGTTGTCTACCATTTTGGTTCTATCTAAGAAAGGCTCAATTTTTAAACCTTCAGGAAGAATTTTCTCGATTTGAGCAATTTTGTCTTTTACATTGACAATAACATTATTGGCGTTTTCGCCTTTCAGCATCATCACGATTCCACCAACCGATTCTCCGTATTCGTCAGTCGTTAATGCACCGTAACGAATTGCAGAAGAAATCTTAACATCGGCAACATCTTTTACAAGAATCGGAAGTCCGCCTTGTGTACTTTTAACCACAATGTTTTCAATGTCTTTAATGCTTTTAGCTAAACCTGTACTTCTAATATAAGAAACCGTTGGACCTTTCTCAATATAAGCTCCTCCAGTGTTTTCGTTACTGCTATTTAAGGCGGTAAAAACTTCACTAATCGTTAAATTTTGAGCTTTTAATCTCGCAGGATTTACAGCAATTTCATACTGTTTTAATTTCCCTCCAAAAGTAGAAACATCGGCAATTCCTTTCGTTCCCAAAAGCTGTCTTCTGATGGTCCAATCTTGAATGGTTCGTAAATCTTCTAGAGAATATTTTTCTTCGTAACCAGGTTTTGGTTTTAAAACATATTGATAGATTTCTCCCAAACCAGTTGTTACAGGCGCCATTTCTGGCGAATTGGCATTTCGATCAATTTCTACTTGCTGGAGTCTTTCTGCAATTTGCTGACGCGCCCAATATACATCGGCATCGTCTTCAAAAACAACACTTACAAGTGAAAGTCCGAAACGAGAAATACTTCGGCTTTCTTTTAAATTTGGAATATTACTAATCGCCTGTTCGATCGGAAAAGTGATCAATCTTTCTACATCTTCCGCGCCAAGCGAAGGAGCTGTCGTGATAATTTGTACCTGATTATTAGTGATGTCTGGCACAGCATCAATTGGTAATTGGGTAACCTCATACACACCGTAGACAATCCACAGCAGTGTAAAGATTCCAATTGCAAGTTTGTTCTTAACTGAGAACTGAATTACTTTATTAAGCATAATGTATTAATTAAAAAATAATAAATGAGCAACTGGAAACGATATGTCTCAGCCACTTCAATAAAAATTTAAAAATTAATTATGCAATCGGAGGTCTAAATAGGGAAAGCAGATTTGGATCTGAGAAAAGATCTGATCTGTAAGTTGGAATTTTTGATTGTGGTAATTCCGGATTGAAAGGAACCGGAAGTAGATCTTTGTCGTCTAAAATGAAAACAAAGTGTGCAGTTCCGCTGGTAATAACCTTAAAAGGAAGCTGCATGTCGCGATCGTCGTCATTGTCGTTTAAGTCTTCTCCCCAATAATGCATCGATAAGAAATCTACGAAACTTACATTTTGCAGTTTATTGTGCTCTTGAAAGTGCTCAATTAGTATTGGCAGTTTATAGAATTGCTGCACAAAACTACTATTCGAGGCAATAAGAAGGATAAATATGTAGACAATTGTTTTTCGCACGACGCAAATTTAACTTAAATTCTTAAAGTTTTCATCATTTTAAGTTAGTAAAGGGTTCTTTTAACAATTTAGAAATATTGAATGTTGCTTTTTTACATTCTAATATTATGAAGCCTATATATTATGAAATTGCCAAATTATTATTCTAACTTTCTATTTTTCAATGCTAACATTCTTTTTCATAAAACAAAAACGAATCAATTCTTGTTGAATTAACTCGTTTCTTTTTTAATTTCTAAAACTGTATTTTTAGTACAGAATTAATTATTTTTATTGGAATTTGCCTTTTCTAAAAGTTTATCGATTTTCATTAAAATTAAATTCTCGTATGCATCTTGTCTTTCGTCACTTTTTTTTCCTGAACTAAATCCTTCACTAATTCTATAATTCTTCAAAAACTGACTTTTCTTCGCTCCTAGTGCATAATACCAGCTTCCCATTTCAGATTGAACAAAAATTACGGCTTCGTCAAGATTCATTATTTTCTTTTTTGAAATTAACGGACTTGCCTTATAAACGGCATTATTACGAACATCAAACGTAAACTGAATTTTCGCAGCAATTTGAATATCATATAAAAAATGAAGAAAAAAGTATACTAAAAGTACACCAATCACCCAGCGCATTTCTTCTCCAAGATCATTAAAAAACAGTATTAAAGCTATTAATCCTGCCGCTATTCCAGCCAAAAACCACCACGATTGATTGAGTGATGGCTTTTGCGGATTTATTGAAAAAGAATTAAGGTTTTCTTCGATGTTATATCTTTCTCGAATGTTCATCTAAAATTTCATTGATTTCGTTAATCAAATTCTGCATTGATCTGGTTGTAAAACCTTGAGCAATTCCTGTGCGTTTTTCTTTGCTTTCTTTCATATAATAAAGATTTAAGGAAACGTTTGTCGTTATAAAATTATGCCTCACTTTGACCAATTCAAATTCGACAAAATCAGCAAACGGAATTTCAACTGGTTTATTGATTAATCCGTTTTTTATTCTGAATTCATTCCTGCTCAGATCAATAACAAATTCCTGCTGCCAAATGGCTATAAAACAAATAACTGTCAAGACTCCAAAAATGCCAATTACTGCATTGTTTTTGTAATAAATGCCTCCGACAGTGAAAGCGAGCATTCCTAACACCACAATTAAACCAAAACCGTATTGTCTTTTCATGACATACAGATTTTCTTCTTTTGTGAATTTCTTAAATTCATTCATTTCGCTACTCAATTTTAACGCCATCAATAATTAAAGAATCACAAAGAAGCGAGATGTAAGCACTTGTATAATCAGCAGTTAATTGATCGCTTAAAGAATCAACTCTTCCTTTTGTAAAATCGAATTTTCTAGTAGGAAGTTTTCCAAATTGGTCTGTCATGGTAATCTGACCATCAACTCCTGCTTTATTTTTCATAAGAACAGCTAGCAAAGCAATATCTTGTTTTTCAAAATCAAGAGAAAAATAGTAATTGTTTTTTACCTCCGTTTTGTCACTTCCGTCTGCAGCAGCGATACTAGATTTTGTAAAAGAAAATGTTGCAGATCTCAATACTGCTTTTGTCGTTTTGTTGCCTTCTTTCAAAGTGATTTCAATTTTAATGCGTTTATCGTCTTGCCCATATGTTAAAGACGATACAAAAAGGCACGCTATTACTAATAATGTAAATAAATTCTTATTCATAATTTTATAGTTTTAAAAATAATTTATAACAGCAAGATTACTACTAAGATCATCTTGCGACAATTCGTAATTGGCAAATGGAGACTTTAGATTTTTATTTGGTAATTCTATGCCAGTATTGAGAAAAAGCGCTTTTAAACCACTTCATTACATAGACTTTACAAAGGATTTTCTTGTCAAATTTGCTAGCTGTTTTTTTTGGTCAGTCGATTTTCAATTTGTACTTTGGCTTCAATTACCACGATATATGCACGTAAAAACTACTTTAAATCAGATAAAAAATAGAAAAACGAAATGGCTATTCTCGTTTCTGATTTTGTTTTTCATCACTACTTTAAATGCACAAGTTTCGGCTGTAGAAAAAATTGCGGCTTATGGCTATTCCAAACGTTTTTCAGATTCATCTGCGAGTAAAAAAATTCAGCAGCAAGCTCTTAATTTAGCCAAGAAAAAAAAGAACATCGACGATGAAGTAATCTGTTATTCGTACCTCGCTCTTACGCAAAGACGTTTATTACATATAAAAGAATTTACTCGTTACGCCGACACAGCCTATATTTTAGCTCAAAAAAGCAGTAAATTAAGAGTTAAGGCTTTTGCTTCTTTGGCAATGGGAACTTTGAAATCTTATATAGATGACAAACCGCAGGCAATCGATCATTTATTGCATTCGTATGCGCTTTTCAACAAAATAGACGCTCACGATCAATGTGCTAAAATTGCTTCTGATATATCGTATTTGTTTTCTCCAGCATCGCCAGAAAAGGTTCATAAATATGCACAAGAAGCTTTGGAACATGCTTATAAGGCAAAAGATCCAGAAAGTAAATTGTATGCAAGATTGGCGTACGGAGGTTATTTAACCGACAAACTCGATTCTGGAGATGAAAAAGATTGGGCAAAGTCTTTAGCATTTTTGAAAACTACGGTTCTATTGGCTGAAAAACAGTCTTTTGATATTATTAGTAAAAGCAATATCGGAATTGCTTACATAAATTTGGCCGATCTTTACTCGAAAGGTCCGAAACCTATTAATGAAGTTGCATTGCTCGAAAACCTTGAAAAAGCTACAGCAATTGCCAAAAAATACAACATTAAAATCATTTACAGAAGCGCTATTGGACTTCAAGGTTTTTATTATACAGAAAAAGGAAATTATGCAAAAGCCGAAATGCTTTTTATAGAAGGAATAAAATACCAGCTTAGTCTGCCTTACACTGATAATTATTTATTAGCAACCTTTTACAATTCTCTAAAAGAAGTTGCTGCAAAACGTCATGATTTTGAAGCATATTATACTTATGATACATTATATGCAAAATACAGTCAGTTAAAGTATAATGAAACCACTCAGAAACTTTTGCAGAATGCAGATGCGAGATTTGAGTCTTCCAAAAAAATGGAACGCATAAAACAGCTTGAATTGGAAAATGAACTTGAACAGCAAAATAAACTTTTAGGTTACGGAATTGCAGGAGGTTTACTAGTTGGACTTGTTTTTATGTTTCGTTCTTACTATTTCAGACAGCGTTATTATTTAAAACGCGAAGAAATTTTAAAACAAAAACAAACCAATAGCGAATTGAAATTGCAATTAATGGAGAAAGAAACCATTGAAAACCTTGCCACTAGACTTTCGCTAGAAAGAAGATTGTTGCGTTCTCAAATGGATCCGCATTTTATTTTTAATGCTTTGGGAAATATTCAGAGTATGATTTTACAGAAAGACACGATTCCGGCGGTTTCTTATTTGAATAAATTTGCCAAACTAACGCGTCAGATTCTGGAACAATCTCGAAAAGAGACCATTTCTTTAAGAGAAGAAATCGACACTTTAAAGAATTATATCGAATTGCAGCAATTGCGTTTGAATGATAGTTTCGAATATGCAATTGTTTGCGACGAATCTGTTGAAGACGATATTCTTATTCCGCCACTTTTGATTCAGCCTTTTATTGAAAATGCCGTTGAACACGGATTAAAGCCAAAACCAAAAGAAGAAAAAGGTTCATTGCAAATTAATTTCTCACAGCAGACCGATCAGAGAAATCTAATTTGCACCATAAAAGACAACGGAATTGGACTTACCGCTTCGAGAAAATTGAAGACAAACGAAAATCATAAATCTCTTTCTACGACCATTACCGACGAAAGATTATCAAAAATGCAAAAAGACCATCCGTATGCTGGTTTTCAGGTTTTAGAACGCAATGCAGACAACGGAGAAACGGGTTGCATTGTTATTATTAATATTCCAATCTTGTAAAAAATGTACAAAACTATCATTATAGAAGACGAACAGCGCATTCGCGAAGCTTTATCCATCATGTTGGAAATGGTTGCTCCAGAAGAAATTCAAATTATCGCTTACGCGGAAAGTGTTGAAGAAGCCGTAAAGTTAATTGACCGCATGCAACCCGATTTGGTTTTTATGGATATTATGCTTCAAAACGGAACTGGATTTGATGTTTTAAAGCAAATTACTTTCAACTCGTTTCATCTTATTTTTACCACTGCTTACGAACAGCACGCTATTAATGCTTTTAAATACAGCGCAATAGATTATCTTTTAAAACCAATTGATCCGGACGAACTTAAAACTGCCATTGAAAGAATTTCGCTTTTACAAGAAAGAGTTTTAGAAAAACAGCAATTAAACGAATTGCAAAACAATCTTTCTAAAACTCCAGATCGTATTATATTGCCAACTCAGGAAGCAATGTATGTGGTTAAATTAGAACAGATTACAAGATGCGAAACTTCTGGTTCTTATACGACTTTCTTTTTAACAGATGGACGAAAAATTATGGTTTCTAAGCCTTTAAAAAATTATGAAGATTTACTGGAACCGCCAATGTTTTTCCGCATTCATCAGTCGCATTTAATCAATGTAAATTCAATTGTAAGTTATTCTCGCGAAGGAATGGTTCATCTGAATGATAAATCGGTTGTGCCAATTTCTAGAGGAAAAAAAGAGCAGTTTTTTAAATTAATGAAAGAGGAAATTTAACATTTTGTAAAACATATTTTACCTCTTACCGATTTAAATACAACAAATACCAACCAAAAGGCACAGTAGACAAAGTAGCTATTCCAAGTCCTATTCATAGTATCTATTTTTGATCCAATAAATAACTCAAACTATGAATAACAAAACCCTTTCTATTCTTAGCTATGTCACTATTATTGGTTGGATTATAGCTTTCGTTAAAAGTAAAGATTTAACACCTAAAAGTGATTTGGTAACTTACCATTTAAAACAAGGATTCGGAATTTTTCTGGTTTCTTTAGCAGTAAATATTGCTTTGTCTATTGTTGTCACTATTGTTCCAACACTTTACTTTTTAGGCTACGTTGGATACGTTATTCTTATTTTATGGATTTTCGGAATCATAAATGCCGCTAACGAGCAAAAGAAACCAATTCCGCTAGTTGGGCAAATTTTTGAAGATAAATTCAGCTTTATTGACTAACCTGTCTTACTTTTTTTAACTGACGTTTTTATTTTTTGGATGTAGGAGATGATTCTCAGAGAACCTCGGTGGCTAAGGTAGCACTGAATAGTATTTGAGGATCTTTCTACTTTAAAAACGAAAATCTACGACAATCCTTCTAACTGCAGAAAAACTGGAATTAACGCTTTTCCTTTTTCAGTTAAATTATATTCGATATGAAGAGGTTTCAGTTTAATCGTTACCTTTTCTAAAAGACCTTCTTCTTCCAATTCTTTTAAAGCTGTGGCCAAAGATTGCTTGTTTGAACCTTGAATTTGGCGCAGTAAATTATTAAAACGCAAAGGCGATTCTACAGCCAGGCGAAAAATCTCTGCTTTCCATTTTCCAGATAACATCTTTAGGAGCCTTTGTGCCGGACAAGTTTCTTTTTCTTCCATAATTATTGGGGTAGTCAAAAAAAATTGACCTATTGTTTTCGAATGTTTTTTGATTAAAATTTGTTTTTAATTCTAAAGTAAAAATATAAAATGAAAGCAAAGAAACCAAGCGAAATGAGCGTTCAAGAATTGTTAAAAACACAGAAGACGATTAAAACAACTATTAAAGTTTTAATTATAGTTGCCATCTTACTGCTTCTCATTATTGTATTCCTATTTCTCGAAAAAAGTTTTTTAACCTTAATGTTATTTCCTTTGTCAATGGCATTCCTTATTGTGAATTCTAATTTTCTTAAAGAAATCCAAAACGAAATTGCTACAAGAAACTTAGAATAAAAATCACAAATTAAAATAAGTTTCTTTTTTTAATTTAATTTTTCTTAACCAAAAGTCTTGCAAAAAAAATTACATTTGGGCTCCCTAAATAAGCCCTAAATTATGATTATGAGCAAAAAGACTTTTTATTTTTTACCTCTATTTTTACTTCTTCTATTCTCGCAATTTAACTATGCTCAAAAGCAAAAAACAGTTAAAAAAGAAACCCGCGGAAGACTATTCAACGACACTACAGCTACAGACAGCGATTACTTAATGGCAATTGAAAAAGCTGGCGAGGTATTAGAATCTGCCTACAATGACATTGATTTTGCAGGTGATACGCGTCATCTTTTTGGCGACATGAAACACACTGAAAGCAAACTAGAATTAATTTTAGCTAGTTTGAAAGGCGCAAATCCGAATGTGCGAAACCAGCAGATGTACCGCATTGTTTTACAAGAAATCCAACAAGAATTGGAAGAACAGAACAAAGCAATCAACGCTAAAAATCTGGATCTTGAAAACATTAAAAAACGCGTAATTGATCTTCGTAAAGACAAGACTTTAATTACATTAATAAAGGATACCATTCGTCGTAAACAATTTAAGAAAGAATTCGGAAATCTTAGAAAAAGATATGTTGCTACTGATAGTTTGATGACGAAAAACCAGACTACTTTAAACAACAAAAAAAGACTTACGGTACAGCGAAAAATTTCTGTTTCTAATGCTTTAGTTGCTGTTGAAGGAAAACTTGAAAAATCTGGAATCAGCATTTTCAATAAAGAATATCCTTCTTTATGGCAGATTAATGATTCTGCAACAAAGAAAAGAGTAACACACAATATAAAAGCAAAAATCATAATCGAAGAAAATGTAGCCGCTTATTACTTAGGCTACAAAGCGGGCGGATTAATCACGCTATGTTTCTTTATGGGACTTTTGTTTTGGTACATTTCTCGAAATATCAAATTCCTTAAAACAAATGGTTATGCTGAAAATTTACACCATTTGAACTTTAAATATTTAAATAGAGGCGTTTTATTACCGATTTTAGTTATTGCACTAAACATTGCTGTAGTTACTAATTTGTATGCTCCTGCCCTATTTTTAGAATTAATTCAGCTTTTCCTACTTGGTGTTTTAGTCTTCCTTTTCAAAAATCAGTGGTCTGGAGTTGCCATGAGAAACTGGCTTTTCCTTTTAGGATTATTCTTCGCACTTTGCTTTTTAGACTTGTTCATCACTATCGGATTATTGCAACGTTTTGCTTTTGTAGCAATCAATGTTTTAGGTATTCGTTATGGATTAGTTCAAATTAAAACACTTAAAGAAGAACTTTATATAAAAGCCTTTTTTAAATGGGCAAGTATCATTTTTATCGGATTGAATATTTTATCAATTCTTTACAATTTATTCGGAAGAGTTTCTCTTTCTAATATGTTAAGTATTACAGCATTTATATCACTTACTCAAATTGTTGCTTTAAGTGTTCTTTTGAAGATTATTTTAGAGATTATTCTGCTTCAAATTTACACCACTAGAGTAAAAAGAGGAATTGAAAAAATGTTTGATTATGAAAGTTTATCAGACACTTTGAAAAAACCTTTTATCATTGTAATCAGTTATATGTGGCTGATTGTAATTGCTTCAAATTTGAATATCTGGGAATCGCTTCGTGGTTCGTTAACTAAATTATTAAGCCATCCGAATACCATTGGTAGCATTACATTTACATTGGGTAATGTTGTTTTATTCTTTATTATTATCTGGGCTGCTCATTTGCTTCAAAAATATGTTGCTTATTTCTTTGGTGAAATTGATGATGAAAATGAAGAAAACATCAATAAAAGACAGCATTCAAAATTACTTATCACACGATTAGTTGTTTTAATAAGCGGTTACCTGCTTGCGGTTGCGGCTTCTGGAATGCCATTGGATAAATTAAGTATTCTTTTAGGAGCTTTAGGTGTCGGTGTCGGACTTGGACTTCAGAATGTGGTGAACAATTTCGTATCGGGAATTATCTTGATTTTCGATAAACCGATTCAGGTTGGTGACGTTGTAGAGATTAGTTCAGAATCTGGCCGTATCAAATCGATGGGATTGCGTACAACTAAAATCAATGCTCCAAACGGTGCAGAAATTATTATTCCGAACGGTAATTTATTATCTCAAAATATCACAAACTGGACGTATACTGATAATTTCAAATTAGTTGAAATAACTTTTGAAATCAATGGAGAAACAATTCCAGAAGAAATTAATACAGTGGTAAACGAAACGCTTGCCAATCTTACTTTAGTAAACAATTCAAAACCATCACAAATATACTACATCTCAATTTCTGACGGAAAATATAAACTTCTAATCAAGTTCTGGTGTAGCATCTACAAAACGGAAGAAACGATAAGTTCAGCACGACAAGAACTGTATATTAGTTTCAAAAACAAAGGTTTAACTTTCTCTAGTTAGATTTTAAGAACATAAAAAAAGGCGGTAATTAATTACCGCCTTTTTTTATGTTAATATTTTAATATTTAGTTGTTTTTACATTAATATGTTAAATTATAAGAGTTTACTTAAAAACAGGTAAAAACCCGTGCATCCACAATTAAGTTATAAAGTAATTTAGCCTTGTAGTAAAATACTACTAAAAAACTAATACTAACAATTAAATCTTACAAACTATGGAAGTATTCCTTGGAACAATTTTGAGTTTCGCTTTTAATTTCGCGCCTAGAGGATGGGCTTTTTGCAACGGCCAAATGATGTCAATCGCACAGAATTCTGCTTTATTTTCATTACTAGGAACAACTTTTGGAGGAGATGGTATGTCGACATTTGGTCTTCCTGATCTAAGAGGTAGAGCTCCTATTCATTTTGGACAAGCGCCTGGTCTAAGTAATTACGTAATGGGTGAAAAGGCAGGTTATGAACAATTTACTTTAACAACATTAAATATACCTGCCCACGGACATACCCTTGCGACTACTGGTACAGGAACAGTAAGTCTAACTGCAAATTCTGTGGTTGGAGGAACAATCACAAATATAACTGATGGCGGAAACAACTCTTTTTCTTCTGGTGGTTCAACACCAAACATCTACAGTGAACCAGGAGGAAGCGGGACTGACAAAATTGGTGGCTTTACTGGAACTGTAGCTTTGGCTGGTAACACAGGATTAACTGGAGGAACTCAACCTTTTCCTTTAAGTAGCCCATATCTTGTTGTTAATATGTGTATTGCAACATCTGGAATTTTTCCTTCTAGAAACTAATAAACTCAAAATAGAGGCATTTTTTGCCTCTATTTTTTAATCTCATTTTATGGATAACAATATTAAAATAGGCATTTTAATTCCAAAGTCGCAACAATATCCTTCATTAGATAAAGATTTTATAAGGGGTTTAAAACTCAATAATCTAAACGTAAAGTTTTTTGTAGAAAGTATTGGTATTGGTGCAGATGAAAAACTAATAATTGATAAACTTCAGAAGCTTAACTTTCAAGAAGATATATCAATTATAATTGGTTTTCTGGGTCATTATAACATGCCTGAGGTCTATAAATATGCTTCTAATAATGATATTTTGTTATTAGCCGCAGATTTAGGAGCAGCAACTCCCTATCAAACATCTGATTACAAGAGCATTTTTATAAATTCATTAGGATTAACTGATTCTTGTTATTATTTAGGCCAATATTTTACACATAAAAAGTATCAAATAGCAACTTCTACTTCATTTTATGATTCGGGATATGGTTTGATTGCTGCCTTGGAATATGCTTTTAACAATCAAAATCATTTTACGGGACATTATATTACTCCATTTGTGCCAAGAGAAAATGAAGCGGCCCATATGGATCATACCATAAATACGCAGCAACCTAATGCTGTTTTTGCTTTTTATAGCGGTTTATATGCCGAAGAGAATGCTGATTTTTTGAAACAAAATAAACTTACTCAAAAATATCCTTTTTATGTAACGCCTTTTTTTATCAATGATAAAATTTTGGACGAATACAAAAATAATCCTCACGAGCTTTATGTAGTCAGCAGCTGGATGCAAAATGACACCGACTCAACAGATTTTACTTCAGGATATAAAGATGTTTACGATGAAAATCCAACCCTATTTTCAATTTTAGGTTATGAAAATGGGCTGATATTAAAGAACATACTTTTAAACGCTAATAATTTAAAAACAAGTTCTTTAATTGACGAAATGCACAAATTAGATATAGAAGGCCCAAGAGGCACTATCCGATTTGATGAGAATACCAACAGAACCAAATTCAATCATTATATATACCAATTAAATTTGGATTCTTTCAATAATATAAGCTTTAGAAAAATTGAAACATTGGTAAACGATGGAGATTTTATTAAGGCTTTTGCCTCACTGCCGAAACCTGATCATATAGGAGGCTGGGACAATGCTTATCTATGTCATTAACTAAATTGTATGTTATGAAAAAAAAATTACTTTTATTTTTTACGTTCTTTTGCGTCTTTGGTTTACATCAAAATATAAAAGGACAGACTTTAGGGCCTGGTGATATTGCTTTCATCGGTTTTGATACTGGAGCTCAAGATGGCTTCAGCTTTATTGCCCTAAAAGCTTTACCAGCTGGACAAATTGTATACTTTACTGAAGAAGGTTTATCTGCAAATGGCTGGCTAGGAAGCAATGAACCACACATTAGATGGACAATTCCTCCGAATGTAACCGTAGGAACAATCATATCTGTGATCGAAACTGTAGCAAACAACAATACCTTTACTGCAACTGCAAGTGTAATTGGTGATGTGACAAGTAGTTTTGTAATTAATCCTACAGGGCCCGTTTACAACTTTAATCTATCTGCAGGGGACCAGATGTTAGCCTATCAAAGTGTTGGAAATGTAATGAGACCTACAATGACACAAGTATCAGTCCCGATACCAGACCCAGAACCGGTACAAACAAATATAACTTTTATAGCGGGTGTTCATGGCGATTACAATGATAATAATTATGATTTAGTTACACATTGGAATAATCCTACTGTAACAGCAAATCTTGGTGGGGGAGAAAGTATAAAACCATGGGGATTAGAAAATGGAAAAAATTGTGTTTCATTATTTCCTGGGATTACAGAACCATCACAATTTTTCGCAAAATATACAGGTCCCTTGGTTGGTACAGCTACTGCTATAAGAACAAGCATTAATACTTACAGTAACTGGATTATTACAACGCCAACTTCTACACCTGCAGGCAGTCAAGGAATTCTACCTGCTAACTACACTACTCCAAATATAAGCCTTGTTAGTGCTCCAACAGTAACCACAACAACTCCTGTAACAATTTTTGGAGCAATTACGGCCACGTTAGGAGGCTCAAACGATAATGGTGGCGATACTGGCACTATTAACAGAGGAATTGTTTGGTCGCTAACGACAAATCCAATAATTAACGATCCAGGTGTAACACAAGTAACAGGGACTGCGGGAACTGGAAGTTTTACTATTCCAGTAAATTCGCTTCCTGCTGGAACAGTAATATACTATAAAGCCTATGCACAAAATTCAATAGGAACATCTTATGGGAATACGGTTTCATTTACAACCAATGCAGCTCTATCTGCTACGCAATCGCAAACAGCTGCTTGTGATGGATCTATTAATGGAACAGCAACAGTAACTCCTTCGGGAGGAAAATCGCCTTATACTTACTTATGGTCTAATGGCACTTCAGTAAATCCTGCAACAGGGCTAGCTGGAAACGCTAATTATTCTGTTTTAATAACAGATTCCGAAGGAACTTCTATATCTAGAAATTTTACTATAGCAGCAAACTCTCCTATATCAGGTGGAACTACCGTTACCAATGTCTCTTGCAACGGAGGAAACAATGGCGCAATAGATCTTACACCTAGTGGAGGAAGCGGAACATATACTTATAATTGGGGTGGCGGAGTAACTACTCAAGATAGAACAACACTTGTCGCTGGCACCTATTCTGTTATTATTACAGATTCTAATAATTGTAGTGTAACAATAAACAATATTGTTGTTGGTCAGCCTACTGCAGCGCTTAACGGAACAACAAATGTAACCACTGTGGCATGTAACGGCGGAAGCACTGGAGCTATAGATCTAACACCTTCAGGAGGAACTAGTCCTTATACTTTCTTATGGAATGATGGTGTTACGACTGAAGACAGAACAGGAATTCCTGTAGGTTCATACTCTGTTACAATTACTGATGCTAATTCTTGTACTAAAATTATTACTGGTATCTTAGTTACCCAACCTGCTGCGATTTCTACATCTGCAACTTTAACCCATCTTGCATGTTTTGGAGGGAATACAGGAAGCATAGTACTTAGTCCAACTGGTGGTGTTCCAGGTTACACTTATTTATGGAATGATGGCGTAACTGCTCAAAACAGATCAGGACTTACTGCGGGTACATACAATGTAACAATTTCGGATTCTAACAACTGTTCAAGACCTTTTAGCTTTACACTTAATCAGCCTAATTCTGCACTTGGAGGATCTGTAACCGTAGGTAATGCTTCATGCAATGGAGGATCTAATGGTAGCATTGATCTTACACCATCTGGAGGTACGCCAGCCTATACTTACAATTGGAGTGATGGGCCAACAACCCAAGATAGAACAGCAATTACTGCGGGAACATATTCTGTTACAATAAGAGATGCTAATAACTGCAGTTTTGTTATAAGTAATATTGTTGTTGGTCAGCCAACAACAGCTTTAAGCGCATTAACTGGAGGAAGTCAAACAGACGTATCATGTAATGGAGGCGGTAATGGAACCGCAACAGTTGCACCAACTGGAGGAACTCCTGGTTATACTTATTCTTGGAATACAACTCCTGTACAAACAACTGCTACGGCAACAGGTCTTTCCGCGAGCACTTATACTGTAACAGTAACAGATGCTAATGGATGCCAAACAACAAGAAGCTATACTATCGGGCAGCCAGCTGCAGCTTTAAGCGCATTAACTGGAGGAAGCCAAACAGACGTATCCTGCAGAGGAGCCAATAATGGTACTGCAACAGTTGCACCAACTGGAGGAACTCCTGGTTATACTTATTCATGGGCGCCTTCTGGAGGAACTAATGCAACAGCAACGGGTCTCATAGCGGGAACTTACACTGTAACAGTAACAGATGCTAATGCATGTCAAACAACTAGAAGTTTTACTATTGGACAGCCAGCTGCATCTTTAAACGTATTAACTGGAGGAGGCAAAACAGATGTATCATGTAATGGAGGTGGTAATGGTACTGCAACGGTTGCCCCAACTGGAGGAACTCCTAGTTATACTTATTCTTGGGATACAAATCCTGTACAAACAACTGCTACAGCAACAGGTCTTTCTCAGGGAACTTATACCGTAACGGTAACTGATGCTAATGGATGTCAAGCAAATAGAACTTTTACTATTGGACAGCCAGCTGCACCTTTAAGCGCATTAACTGGAGGAAGCCACACGGATGTTTCCTGCAATGGAGGCGCAAACGGTACTGCAACAGTTGAGCCAACTGGAGGAACTCCTTCTTATACTTATACATGGAATACAAGTCCTGTACAAATAACTGCTACGGCAACAGGTCTTTCTGCGGGAACTTATACCGTAACGGTAACAGATGCTAATGCATGTCAAGCAACTAGAAGTTTTACTATTGGACAGCCAACGATATTATCGGTAACAAAATCAAAAACAGATGCTCTTTGTAACGGCAGTGCTACAGGAAGCGCTACTGTTACTGTTAGCGGAGGAAATGGTGGTTATACTTATTTATGGAGTCCATCTGGAGGAACTGCAGCAACAGCTACTGGATTAGCTACAGGAAATTACACCTGTTTAATTACAGATGCCAATGCCTGTAGCATTACTGAAAACTTCTTCATAGATGAACCTTCACAATTAAATGCTACAACTTCTCAACAAAATGCTACTTGTTCTTTTGGTGGTCAAGCTACTGTTACACCATCTGGAGGAGCAAGTCCTTATGCTTATTTATGGACTCCTGGGGGAGCTACAACACAAACTGTAAGTAATTTAGCTGCAGGAAATTATAGCTGTCTTATTACAGATGGTAATGGCTGTACTATTACTAAAAATTTCACAATAGGAACAACTAACACTTTAGTTGCTACTACTTCGCAAACAGATTTATTGTGTAATGGTGGAAATACAGGATCTGCATCAGTAGTTCCATCAGGGGCACCTGGACCATTCACTTATGTTTGGTCTCCTTCTGGAGGAAATGGTGACACAGCTACTAATCTTGCAGCAGGAAACTATTCAGTTACAATTACATCAAATAATGGATGTTCTATTGTCAAAAACTTTACAATCAATGAACCGCCAGCACTTGTAATCACAAAAACTGGACAAACAGATGTTAGTTGTTTTAGTGGCTCTAACGGATCGTTAGCTATCAATGTAACTGGAGGGACTGGTACTTACACTTATTCATGGGCACCTGCTGGAGGAACAAGTGCAAATCCAACAGGTCTTTCTGCAGGAACTTACACTGTAACCGTTACAGATGCTAACGGATGTACAGCTACAGAAAATTATGCAATTACGCAGCCTACTGCTCTTGCGCCAACAATAACTAAAAATGATGTTTCTTGTAATGGTGGTTCAAACGGGTCTGCAACTGTAAGCGTTACAGGAGGAACTGGAGCATATGCCTATTCATGGGCACCTGCTGGAGGAACTGCTGCAACAGCATCTGGCCTTGCTGCTGGAAATTACACAGTTACTATAACAGATGCTAATGCATGCCAGACTACAGCATCGGTACTCATAGAACAGCCTACTCTACTTGAAGCAACAATATCAAAAACAGATGTTTTATGCAATCAGGCAAATAATGGTACAGCAACAGTAACTCCTACTGGAGGAACAGGAAATTATACTTACTTATGGTCACCATCTGGCGGAACTGCCGCAACAGCAACTGGATTAAGTCCGAACATTTATAGTGTTCAAGTTACTGATGCTAATGGATGTTTCATAATCAAAACTATTAATATCGTAGAGCCTACCGTGCTTTCTGCAACAGATTCTCATACTAACGTAAGTTGCTATGGCGGTAATAACGGATCTGCTTCAGTAGTTGCAACTGGCGGAACAGGTAACTACAGTTACTTATGGGCACCTTCTGGAGGAACGGCTGCAACAGCAACTGGTTTAACAGCTGGAACTTATACCGTAACGGTTACAGATCAAAATTTGTGTTCAGTTGTAAATACAATCGTTATCTCAGAACCTAATGATTTAATTGTAACTGCAAATGTTGTAGCGGTTTCATGCCATAACGGAAATAACGGATCGATTACAATTAATGCAACTGGCGGTACAGGAGCTTACTCTTACACTTGGTCACCATCTGTATCAAACACTGCTTCTGCAACTGGTCTAACAGCTGGAATTTATGCTATAACCGTTACAGATGCCAACTCTTGCTCAACTATTATAGCTATTGATGTTCTTCAGCCTGCAAATCCTGTTGTTTTAAACACTTCAGCTGTTTCTGGAATAACTGTAAGTGGAGCATCTCTATCTGGTACTGCTTCTTCTGACGGAATAAATACAGATAAAGGAGCATGTTTAACAGAAGTTGGTTTTGTCTACGCAATGCATGCAACTCCTACTACTGCAGATACTAAAATAAATGCTACTTCAACATTAGGAACATTTACAAGCACTTTATCAGGACTTAGAGGAAACAGAACGTATTACGTTAGAACTTATGCTATAAATAGTAATGGTTTTGTTAATTACGGGAATGAAGTTAGTTTCACGACGCCAAAATACATTCTTACTATAACAGCAGAAGCTGGAATTACAAAAGTATATGGTACTGCTGACCCAATATTCAACTATACACCGCTAGGTTTTGCTAACGGAGATACACGTGCTATTTTAAGTGGTCTGCTTTCTAGAGATGCTGGTGAAAATGTTGGGAAATACAACATCAAACTAGGAACAATCGATGCGGGTGCTGATTATACTATTGTGTTTACTGGTGCAGAATTTGAAATTACTAAAGCCAACCAAACGATTACTTGGAATCAAACTTTAGAATTCGGATGTGAAGATTCAAGCTCAGTAGCTTTAACTGCAACAGCAGATAGCGGATTGCCAATTTCGTATACAATTGCAAATTCAGCATTGGGTACAATTTCAGGAACAACTTTAAATATCACTGGATCAGGAAGCTCTACAATTACCGCTGTACAAAATGGTGATCAAAATCATAATGCAGCAACAGCAGTTGTTAAACCGATCGAAATAAGCCAATCTGGACTTGTTATACAGCAATGGGCAAATGTGCTATTCTTTGATAACAAATCAAACAATTATGTGGCTTGGCAATGGTATAAAAACGGAGTAGCTGTTTCTGGTGCAACTCGCCAATATTATAGCGAACTTCTGCCTTTAAATGGTACTTATTATGTAATTTCAAAAGACAAAAATGGAAATTCAATCAAATCTTGTCCAATTGAAACTACTGGAACAATTTTTACCAAAAAGATCAAAATCTATCCAAACCCAGTTAAACCTGGAGGTGAATTTACTTTAGAATGTGATTTTAGTGAATCTCAATTAAACGGTTCTGAGGTAGTTATTTACGACATTACAGGAAAATTAGTTCAGACTATTTCAAATGTAAAAGCCAAAAATCAAATTATCGCTCCCTCACAGGTAGCCTTATATGTTATCGTTCTTAAATTGGCTGATGGTCAGTTAAAAACAATTAACTTATTGGTTAAATAAAAATGAGATTTAATTTAAAATTACGAGCAATGAAAATTAAAACCACGATAGCCATACTACTACTGTTTAATGTCACTATAAAAGCACAGGAAATTAATGTTAAGATAAATGGAGGTCCGTCGGGGATTCTTTATGATAGCAATCTTGGAGATGGCAAACTCAAATTTGGCGGAGGAATAGGTGTTGGATACACCTATTTCTTCAGCAGCCATTGGGGAATTTTGACAGGAATCGATCTTATGTACAATCAAAATAGTTTTGAATTAAAAAACGGAAATACAATTTCAAGTTACGAAGTTGATGATCAAACTTCTGCATTTGAATATCAAGTGACTCCGACAAACTATAAAGAAGATCAGCATTTTATTTCTGCTGCAGTTCCACTTATGATGCAATACAGAACTTTTGTTTCACCAAATACTCAAGTGTATTTTGGATTTGGAGGAAAAATTTTATTTCCAGGAAAACAAACAGCAAAAGCTTCTGCTTCCGAATTGCAATTGAGCGGTTATTATCCAGATATGAATCTTACAGTTGATGATCTGCCTTCTCACGGATTTGGTAAAGTAACCAATTGGCAAGATAAAACAACAGTAAGCTTAGATCCTACTTTTCTTTTAAGTGTTGAAACGGGTCTTACTTTCAAACTAAAAGAGAAAACACAGCTTTACACTGGTTTATATCTAGATTACGGTTTGACTGAAATAGCAAAAGAAAATGCCAATCTTAACATCGTTGCTTACAACCCGACTGGATTGGATAATATCCAAGCAAATGGTACAAGCGGCAATAGAAAAATTGTTCAGGAAAGCCGTTACCTATCTGCCGGAATTCAGCTGAAATTAGGTTTTATGCTAACTAAAAACAAGCCAGAACCTGTCCAGCCAAAAGCAGAACCAGTAACTCAAACAGAAGCGCCTGTTCAGCAAGCACCTCCTGCACAGCAAAAAGTTGTTGAACCAACTCCTGCTAAAAAAGAATTGACGCCGGCTGAACGAGCAATAGTTGAAAAACCTCTTTCTTTTCAAAAGGTTGGAAATACTGACGTAACTCCAGAACTGGCTACAAGATTAGATGAAATCGCCAAAATTCTGAAATCGAATAATGATACAGACTTAAATATCACAGGATATACTTGCGATATAGGAACTGAATCTCGTAATATCGAAATCGGAATGAAGAGAGCGCAAGCCGTTTCTGATTATTTACAGAATAAAGGAATTGAGTCTAATCGTATGCATTTATTTTCAAAAGGAGAAAGCGAACCTTTAGTTCCAAACACTCCAGCTGAAAATAAACCTCTAAACAGAAGAGTTTCACTTACGCTGATAGACGCGAAATAAATTCTACAATTTTCAAAAATCAAAGCCTGAAAAAAGAAATTAGTTCTCTTTTTTCAGGCTTTTTCTTTATTACAAATGTGTTTACTCAAAAACAACACAATCGCGTAATATAAAAAAATAAATTTTTAACACTATGATTAGAATCATGTTTTAAAAAAAATGATGATAATACATTTACCCTATTAAAATTATATGCTAAAACACATTTCAAAACGAGCTTAAAATACCATCAGCTTTAAACTGAAATTCAATAATTTATATGGACAAGAACTTTTTAGTACAGGAGATAATCCGATTGAAAAAAGAAAAAAATGCTGTGATCCTGGCTCATTATTATCAAGATGAGAATATTCAAGAAATCGCAGATTTTATTGGAGACAGTCTTGAATTGGCTAAAAAAGCTCAAAACACAAATGCTGATATTATTGTTTTTGCTGGAGTTCATTTTATGGCAGAAACAGCAAAAATTTTAAACCCAAATAAAAAAGTAGTTCTACCCGATTGGAATGCTGGCTGTTCTCTTGCAGATGGCTGTCCTCCAAAAGATTTTAAATTATTTAAAGAACAACATCCCGATCACATTGTGGTCACATACATAAATTGTTCTGCTGAAATAAAAGCCATGAGCGACTTAGTTTGCACTTCGGCGAATGCAAAAAAAATAATTGAATCGATTCCTGCAGAACAAAAAATAATATTTGCTCCAGATGAAAATTTAGGCAAATATCTTCAAAAAGAAACCAAGCGCGAACTTGTCTTATGGAAAGGCTCATGCGTTGTGCACGAAGCCTTTTCATTGGACAAACTAATTGAGATATACAACAAAAATCCGACTGCAAAAATCGCAGCACACCCTGAATCTGAAAGTCATATTTTAAAAGCAGCACATTACATTGGCTCGACTTCGGGAATTATTAATTTCATTAAAACGGATCCTACTTCCGTTTTCATTGTGGCCACAGAAGCCGGTATCCTACATGAGCTTGCAAAAGCAGTACCTGATAAAACGCTGATTCCGGCTCCTACCACAGAAGAAAACAGCTGTTCCTGCAGCGAATGTGCTTTCATGAAAATGAATACACTCGAAAAATTGTATTTGTGTCTTAAAAATGAAAGCCCAGAAATGCTGGTTACAGAAGAACTGCGAACAGAAGCGCTAAAACCAATAAAAAGAATGCTTGAACTCTCATAAAAACACAACAACTCTAAATCAAAATAACATGCTTAAAACAGATATATTGATTATAGGTTCCGGTATTTCAGGATTATTTTTTGCCATGAAAACAGCAAAAAAACGTCCAGATTTATCGATTGTTATAATGACGAAAGAAACTGCCAAAAATACCAATACACGACTGGCTCAAGGTGGTATTGCGGTAGTTACAGATCATTTAAAAGACAGTTTTAATAAACACATACACGATACGCTTCGTTCTGGAGGTGGTTTGTGTGATAAAGAAGTTGTTGAGATGGTTATTAAACAAGCTCCCGAAAGGCTTCAGGAATTAATCGAAATTGGAACTTCTTTTGACAAAGATGAAAAAGGCCAATGGGATTTAGGTCTAGAAGGCGGACATTCACAACATAGAATATTACATCATAAAGATAGCTCCGGACAGGAAATTGAGAGCAAATTGCTCAAAATTATTAAAAAGATGCCCAATATTGAACTCTTAGAGAATCATATGGTCATTGACATAAATGCCGAAACAAAGAAAGCTAAAACTACTTGTACCGGAGTTTTCTTTTATGAAAAAAAACACAATCGCATCAAATACATGAGAACGCGAACTATCGTTTTAAGTACTGGAGGATGCGGACAACTTTTTGAAAATACAACAAATCCTAAAATCGCAACAGGCGACGGATTGGCAATGGCAGCGCGTGCAGGAGCAGAAATTGCAGATATGGAATACATTCAGTTTCATCCAACTGCTTTATTTACAGGAAAAGAAAATCCGTTGTTTTTGATTTCAGAGGCTGTAAGAGGTTTTGGCGCTCATATTGTAAACGAAGAAGGCAAAAGATTTTTATTTAAATATGATATCAGAGGCGAATTATCAACAAGAGATATGGTGTCAAATGCTATCAGCAAAGAACTTCAATTAAGCGGAAAAGATCATGTTTACTTGGATTGCAGACATTTGGATGCACGAAAATTTTATGCTCATTTTCCAGTAATTGCAGCTCATTGCAATGAATTGGGAATAAAACCAGAAAAAGATTTAATTCCAGTTGTTCCTGCTGCTCATTATCAATGTGGAGGAATTAAAGTTGATTTAAATGGAGTTACAAATATTAAAAATCTTTACGCTATTGGCGAATGCGCTAGAACTGGACTTCATGGAAAAAATCGTCTCGCATCAAACTCACTTCTTGAAGCTTTAGTATTTGCTCATCAAGCTTCAGAGAACGTTGATCGAACTATTGCTGAGTTTGTTTTTTCATCTAAAATATTAATTCCGAAGTTTCCAAAAGCAGAGCAAACCGATGATTATCATTCATTTGAAATACTAAAAAAAGAATTGCAAAAATTGGTTACCTCATTTTATACCAGTGAAGAACGCGATTCAGATTTGGCTTTTGAAAAAATTAAATCATTGCATAATGATGCCGTTTCACTTACAGAAACACACGAAATTACTATTCCTTTTATAGAATTTTCGAATATGATCGCAACTTCATTACTTATTATCAAACAATGTAAAGCCGCGCCAAACAAACAAATGTGCTGAAACCAAAGTTAATTTATACACCCCCTACACTATGAAACTAACAAGCAAAACCACAATTGGTGAAATCGTAGCAGACGATTTCAAAACAGCAGCCATTTTTACAAAATTCCATATCGATTTTTGCTGCAAAGGTCATCGAACAATCGAAGAAGTCTGTAAAAAAAGAGATATTGAAGAAAGTGTTCTTATTGAGCATATTGAAAAAGCAAGAAGCAGTTCTGCCAACCAGTCTTTTGATTATAAAACCTGGACAGCAGACATGATTGCAGATTATATAACAAAAATCCATCATAGATACGTTGAAGAAAAATCGCCTATTATTCTTCAATACTTAAATAAATTATGCGGTGTTCACGGTGCGATTCATCCTGAGCTTCATGAGATTCATACTATTTTTTCAAAATCGTATTTGGATCTAACAGCTCATATGAAAAGAGAAGAGTTGGTTGTTTTTCCTTTTATTAAAAAAATGAAAATCGCACACAGTAAAGGTCAGGAGCTGGAAACACCGCCTTTTTTATCTATTGAAACTCCAATTGCAACATTAAAAGACGATCATGTTACCGAAGGAGAACGCTTTAAAAGAATTGCAGCTTTAACCAACAATTACACCCCTCCTATTGAATCTTGCAATACGTACAAAGCTGCTTTTGCAATGCTCGAAGAATTTGATAAAGATTTAAAAAAGCATATTCATTTGGAAAACAACATCTTATTTCCAAAAGCAATCGAACTTGAAAAAACATTTGAAAAAGTGTCATAAATTAAAAAAATACCATGGAGAAATATGTAATCAAACGCAACGGAGATTATAAGCCTTTTGAAGCTTATAAAATTCAGGATGCCATTCAGAAAGCCTTTCAAAGCGTTAATCAGCCAATAGATAAGAGAATTTTTAAAACTGTTCTTTCTGGTCTTGAGGTAAAATTTTCGTGGCCTGTAGAAGAAATTCAGGACATGATAGAAAGAGTGCTTTTTGAAAAAGGCTATTTCCAGGCCATGCGTTCGTTTATAATTTATCGTCACACGAGAAAATTACAGCGAGAACATATTAATGGTTTAAACGACGACACAACATATATTGACAGTACACAAACTGTTGAAGAATACATCAATCAATCGGATTGGAGAATTAATGCGAATGCGAATATTTCGTATTCAAACGCTGGATTAGTCAGCAATACTGCAGGAAAAGTAATTGCCAATTATTGGCTTGACAAAATATATAACAAAGAAGAAGGTTCTGCTCATAGGAATGGCGACATACACATCCATGATTTGGATTGTCTTACCGGATACTGCGCTGGTTGGAGCCTGCGTGTGCTATTAAATGAAGGTTTTAATGGCGTGCGCGGACGTGTCGAGAGCAGACCTCCTTCTCATTTTAGAGAAGCTTTAGGTCAAATGGCTAATTTCTTAGGAATTTTGCAAAGCGAATGGGCAGGCGCTCAAGCTTTCAGTTCTTTTGATACGTATTTGGCTCCCTATGTTTTTAAAGATCAGCTTTCTTATGAAGAAGTTTTAAAAGGAATTAGAAGTTTTGTTTATAATCTGAATGTTCCAGCACGTTGGGGACAATCGCCTTTTACGAATATCACTTTAGATTGGAATGTGCCAGAGGATTTAAAAGAACAGATTCCGACACGAAATGATCTGCATTTGTTCTCGAATATTAAAAATGAAAATCTGATTTTAGAAGCCAAAAATAGAGGCGTTAAAAAATTGATAGACTTAAAATATGGAGATTTTCAAAAGGAAATGAATCTCATTAATAAAGCCTATTACACGATTATGACTGAAGGAGATGCCAACGGACAGCCATTTACATTTCCGATTCCGACAGTAAATATTACAGAAGACTTTGACTGGAAAGGAGAAAATGTCGATTTATTATTCGAAAATACAGCCAAAATAGGTTCTTCGTATTTCCAAAATTTCATTGGAAGCCAATATATTTTGGACGGAAATGGAAATCGTGTCGAAAATCCAGAAGCTTACAAACCAAATGCCGTTCGAAGCATGTGCTGCCGATTGCAACTCGATTTAAGAGAGTTATTAAAACGCGGAAATGGTCTTTTTGGAAGTGCAGAAATGACAGGAAGCATCGGCGTTGTAACCATCAATATGGCACGTTTGGGATATTTACATAAAGGAAATATTATCAATCTGTTTGAGCATTTAGACGAATTGCTTCTAATAGCCAAATCGACTTTGGAGAAAAAAAGAATCTTTATTCAAGAAATGTATGACCGCGGACTTTATCCTTACACGCAGCGTTATTTGAAGCATTTTAGAAATCATTTTTCGACCATCGGCGTAAACGGAATGAACGAAATGGTTTTAAATTTTTCTGAAGGAAAACAAAATATTACGTGCAGTTCTGGAATTCATTTCGCTACAGAAATTCTAGATCATATTCGATTGCGAATGAAGGAATTTCAAGAAGAAACGGGAAATCTTTACAATCTCGAAGCAACTCCAGCCGAAGGAACAACCTACCGTTTTGCGAAAGAAGATAAAAAGCGTTTTCCTGAAATTTTACAAGCGGGACAAAACGAGAATATTTACTATACAAATAGTTCACAAATTCCGGTAGATCATACCGACGATCCTTTTGAAGCCTTATTGCTTCAAGACGAATTACAATGCAAATATACTGGCGGTACAGTTTTGCATCTTTATATGAGAGAAAAAATAAGCAGTCCAGAAGCTTGCAAAGGCTTTGTAAAAAAGGTTTTGACCAACTTTAAACTGCCATACATAACCGTAACACCAATTTTCAGCATCTGCCCTATTCATGGCTACTTAAACGGTGAACATGAATATTGCCCAAAATGCGACGAAATTTTACTCAATAAAAACAATCAAAAACACTTGGCTTATGAGAACGAAAACGCTTAAAATTCTAGAAGAAAAAAAATCCCAAAGAAGTAAATGTTTGGTTTATACGCGTGTAATGGGATATCACAGACCTGTAGAAAGTTTTAATATTGGAAAAAAAGGTGAACACCAACAACGCACACATTTCGAAGAAACCATTATCTATTAAAGGAATATTTAGCCTCACGCCTTTTACTTTATTAGATTATCCGCATAAAACAGCCTGCATAGTGTGGTTTGCGGGCTGTAACATGCGGTGTTTATACTGCTACAATCCTGATATTGTTTTAGGAAAAGGAAAAATTGATTTTAATGAAGTTCTTTCTTTCCTAAAAACTAGAAAAGGATTATTAGACGGAATCGTATTAAGTGGCGGCGAATGTACTTTACACAAAAATATAATTGATTTTATAAAAGAAATCAAAGCAATGGGATTTGCGGTTAAAATAGATACCAACGGTTCCAATCCTAAAATATTAAATAGCCTGATTCATAACCAATTAATTGATTATGTTGCGTTAGATTTCAAAAGTCTTCCTCATACCTTTAAACACCTAACGCAATCAGGCTTATTTTCAGAATTTGAAGAAAGTCTTTCGCTCTTAATTCGGTCGAATATTCCGTTTGAGGTTCGAACGACTTTTCATTCTTCTTTAATTTCTGAAAATGATTTTGTGAAGATGATTGAATATTTAGAAACAAAGAATTTTGAAGGAAATTATTATGTACAGCTTTTTATGAATAATGTACCAACACTTTCAAAACTAGACGATTCGGATAAAAATATACGCCTTAAAGATTTCTCAACCTCAAAAATAAAAGTTATTTTTAGAGAGTAATAACTTCAAAATGAATGTTATATGACTTTACATCATTGTGTACTGATAGTTCATCTTTTAGCTGCGACAATTTGGGTTGGCGGACATTTATTGTTAGCTATTTGTTATTTACCAACGGCATTAAAGAAAAAAGATCCTCAGATTGTTTTAAATTTTGAAAAGAAATTTGAAGCCCTCGGAATGTCTTCTCTTGCTTTACTCATAATAACTGGAATCTGGATGGCATACGATTTCGGTGTCACGGCAGAAACTTGGTTTCATTTTTCAAGCGGATTTGAAAAAGTAGTTTCCATAAAACTATTATTGCTTTTCTGCACTTTCATTTGTGCAATTTGTGCGCAATTTTATGTTATTCCAAACCTCAATAAATATAATCTCTACAGAATTGCCATAATAATTCTAACGGTTACTTCGATTGGAGTTGCCATGCTTATTCTAGGCTCTACGCTACGTTATGGCGGAATTTGATTGATTTCGAACATCAAATAAGTTATTAAAAATCAATTTATTAAAAAATAATATCTCAAAAATTTGCACAAATGACCAATCGGTCATATATTTGCATCGTAAATATGATTTATCATGACAAAAGGTGAAGAAACCAGACAATTTATTATAGAAAAAGCCGCTCCTATTTTTAATACTAAAGGAATTGCTGCAACTTCTATGAGCGATATTATGGAGGCAACCAAATTGTCTAAAGGAAGCATGTATGTTCATTTTGAAAACAAAGATGTTTTGGCCTGCGCCGCTGTAGATCATAATATGAAAATATTGAGCAATAAACTTCAGGCTGAACTTTCTCAAGGAAAAAGTGCAGAAGAACAGTTATTTGCTTACATCGATTTTTTCAGCAATCCGATAAATCCGCCAGTTATTGGTGGTTGTCCTTTATTGAATTTCGGTACAGAAGCAGACGATACCAATCCGATTGTGAAAGAAAAAGTAAATAGCGCCATCAAACGAGGACAGCAGCTTTTGACTACAATCATAGAAAAAGGAATCATAAATAAAGAGTTCGATCCAAAATGGAATGCAACCGAATTTTCGACTGTTCTTTTTGCTATGTTAGAAGGCGGACATTTGATGTCTAGAATGTCTGGAAACAATGACAATATGAAAACAATAGTGCAAACACTTAAAAAAAATATATCTGAAAAAAGGATATAATTTTTTTTACCCAAAATATGACCGATTGGTCATTTATTAAATAATTATAAAAACAATTACCATGTCAAAAACAATTTTAATTACAGGAGCTTCAAAAGGATTTGGAAGAGCTTGGACAGAAGCATTTTTAGCTAAAGGATATAACGTAGCTGCAACAGCTAGAAATCTTGAAACTTTAAACGACCTTAAAGAAAAATACGGAAACAACATTTTGCCTCTAAAACTAGATGTAAATAATCGCCAAGAATCTCTTGAAGTGGTTCAGAAAGTAAAACAGCATTTCGGAGGAATTGATGTTTTGATTAACAATGCAGGTTACGCACTTACTGGCGCCGTTGAAGAAGCAAGTGAACAAGAAGCGAGAGAACAATTTGAAACCAATTTCTTTGGAACTTTATGGTTAACGCAAGCCGTAGTTCCTATTATGAGAGAGCAAAAAAGCGGTCATATTATTCAGGTATCTTCTATTTTAGGATTAGCAACTTTACCAACTGCAATGGGACTTTACAGCGCTTCAAAATTTGCAGTTGAAGGTTTAAGTGAAACTTTAGCTTCAGAGGTAAAACAGTTTGGAATTAAGGTTACTTTGCTAGAACCAAACGGTTACGAATCTAACATTTGGCACACAGGAATTACCAGCGAAAGTTTGCCTTATTATGACGAAATCAAAAAGGCTTTAGCAGAAAGAGAAAACATATTCGGAAAAGTACAAGCAACAGCACCAGCAGTTGTAAACTTGGTAGAAAATGAAAATCCACCATTGCGATTGCTGCTAGGAAAAGTAGCGCTTCCATTCGTAAAACAAAGCTACGAGCAAAGATTAGAAAACTGGGAAAAATGGAACGATGTTTCTGTTGAAGCACATGGTTAATTAATAATTCAATCCAATTCAAACATAGCCCACGGTTTCAATCGTGGGTACGCAATGGGAATCTCTTCTGTTTGTGTACCCACGGTTGAAACCGTGGGCTATGTTCATTTAGACAACAAAAAAAATGCTGTCTCAAACAAACAGCATTTTTTAGCTAAAAACTTAGCAGCTTAGCATCTTATTATCTCAGAAACTTAGCCCCCAAAGGCATTCCGATATTTATCCATTACCGTTTTGAATAAATCTTTGTTTGAAGGAGGCGAAAGCACAATTGCTCTCGAACCAGAATTTATAGATTCTTCGATATTATTTAGACTTTTTCCGCCAGTTGCCATTACTGGAAAATCAGGAAATTTATTTGAAATCTCTTTTACAATTTTATTGGTTTGCGCTCCGCCAGAAACATGAAAAATATCAACTCCAGCCTTAATTTTACCTTTTAAGAAATCATAATCTGAAGACGTAACCGACGCAATAATAGGTATTGTAATTTTCTCTCTTATTTTTTTGATGTCTTTATTCTCAAACGGAATATTGACGATGATTCCATGTGCGCCCATTTGTTCGGCATAAATTGCCATTTCTAGCGATTTCTTTCCTTTTGTTGTTCCGCCTCCAACACCGCAAACAACAGGTTTTCCAGAGAAATCAATTAGCGTTTTGATTATTTTAGGAGATGGAGGAAAAGGATAAACTGCCAAAATAGCATCGGCATCATTATTTTCTATAAGTGCCATATCTGTAGAAAAAAGAAATGATTTTAAATTTTCATTTTTCAATAGCAAACCCTGACAGTTTTTAGCAATTATTTCTGGCGTTGTAAGCGCTTTGTTAACTGGTTTGTTTCTTCGAAATAATCTTTCCAAAAAAGAAGCTTTCTTTTTACTGCCCCAAAATGATTCTGAAATTAAATTGATTTCCATGGTCGTTAATTTTTGCATTATGACCAAATTTAGGGTATTGAAATTTATTTTTTTTACAAAATAAGAGCGAAAAATTACATTTTGTAATGAGTTGAGGAAAATTTGTAGTAAAATAAAAAATCTGCACATTATTATGTAACATCATTCAATTGAAAAACAATTAAATTTGAATAACACATCATAAAACTATTCTATTATGAAAAATCTGACACTCCTTTTCCTTTGTCTTTTCTGCCTTTCATGTGGCAAGAAAGAAGATAAAAACAACATTACTACTAAAACTTTACAAGATACTTTTCAGCAAAAAAAAGTTGCTGATACCTTATTGGTTTCAGAGAAAAATATACAAACAGGTGATACTATTTTTATGAAATCAAAAAATGAAAATAATATTTATACCGCCGAAGGATCTTTAAATGCTACAAATTCTAAAGTTTATATAAAATTTACCAACCAAGATTCTAAAAACCTCAAAGCAAAAATTATTATTCCTGAAAGCGGAAACATCCGTTTCAATCAAATCATTTCTCCAGATAAAACTTCAGATGGCCCGTTTGGCTTTGACCTGGAAACAAAAATGGAACAGAAAGGAGATTACATTTTAGTAATCGGACATTCTCAAATGGCTGAAAATCCTTATGTAGGAAAATTTGTGGTGCAATTAGAAATGTGACAGAAAATAAAAAAAATCTACGATTATAAAAGATTACCTTCCCAATCTGTTTTCTTCGGAACAAACATTTTATGCCATTTTTCTACAAAGCCATTTATGTTTTGCATATCGGATTGTATCAATTTCGAAAGTTTAGCAACTTCATTTTCGTAACCTTTTTTAGTATAAAATTTTCCAAGTTTATGATCTGCTAAAAAAAGCATATAGAATAATGGCGGTCCTTTATATTCATCACTTCTCAATCTCATTTTAGTTGAAATTTTATCTGGAGTTCCAAATTCTAAACCATCAAAATCTTTTAAAAGCGATAATGAATTTAGGGACGGACTAAGCTCATAAATATTCAAATGAATTTGAATCCATTTTTCGCCTTGAAGAATAGTAACAGAAATTTGTTCTAAATAATTTTCTTTGGATAACCTGCAAAAATCATACGCATAACCACGACTGCTTTTATCATACTGACCGTGCCAAGAAGTTTTAAATGGAGAAAGTTCAAAACCGTTTTTTAACAAAGAAGGAATTCCAGCTTCTTTAAAAATTTCATTTCTAACTTTTAGAAGCTCTTTGTCTTCAACTTTGTAAAATAATTTCATTTAAACTCTATATTTTAAATAGTTTTTGAAAGTAAAATTTTATTAGCAAACTGTTATAGTACAATTTTAATCAACTTTAATTTCATTAGAAGTAACTTTTATAAAATTATAAGAAAATACCTTTTTTAACCCATTTTATCTTCTTATAAGTTATATTTTTATAAAAAAAAGACTACCCATTCAGCAAATATAAATTAAAATTTTAGACTTTCTAAAGTGAACAGATTGTTATGATTTTTGGATTTGGGTTGCAGAAACGGTTATTCTTTTCTATTTTTATACAATCTGATGAAACTCTAATCATCCGATTTAATGTTTTAAAAATAAGAGAAAATTAAAATGAGCAACGACAAAAAACTAAAAGCTGTCGCTTTCGGAGAAGTACTTTGGGATATTTTTGACAATGAAAAGAAAATTGGTGGAGCACCTTTAAATGTAGCGCTTCGCATGAAAGCCCTAGGTGTTGATTCTAATATGATTAGTTGTGTAGGAAATGATGCAGATGGAGAAGCAATTATAAAAGAAGTCAACAAATTAGGTCTAGAAACCAATACGATTTTAAAGTCTGATAATTTCCCAACGGGATTGGTAAACGTAACTTTAGACGAAAGCAAATCAGCTACTTATGAAATTATTTATCCTTCTGCTTGGGATAAAATTATTTTAAACGAAGAAACCAGAGAATTGGTCGTAAGCTCAGACGTTTTAATTTATGGAAGTTTGGTCTGCAGAGACGAAGTTTCTAGAGAAGCTTTAGAAGAATTACTTAATCACACGCATACTTATAAAGTTTTTGATGTGAATCTTCGAAAACCACATTACGATTATGAAATTCTACAGCACTTAATGCAATCGGCGAATTTTATCAAATTTAATGATGAAGAATTGATGGAAATCAGTGCTGCTTTAGATTCTCCATACAACACTTTAGAAGAAAATATGAACTTCATTTGCTCTTTAACCAATGCTACAGCAATTTGTGTGACAAGAGGTAAAGACGGTGCTTTACTTTTATGGGACAAGCATCTTTATGAAAATGAAGGCTATACAATAAAAGTAGAAGATACAGTTGGTGCCGGAGATTCGTTTTTAGGAGCTTTGGTCACTTCGCTTTTAAACGGAAAAGAACCACAAGCAGCTTTAAATTTTGCCTGTGCCACGGGGGCTTTAGTCGCCGGATCTGCGGGTGGAAATCCAGAAATTTCAATCTTTGACATTGAAAATCTGATCAACAAAAATTAAAAGAAAAAAACTACAGCCTGATTCAAAAAATCAGGCTTTTTTTATACTTAAAACATACCATTTTCCTTGTAAACATGGGAAATATGTAAATTTAAAATGTAATTATTTCTTCCTAATCGATACAAGCGGTGTAAATTGCATTTTCAAAATAATTAATGAAGAATGATGAAAAAACTACGAATTTCTCTTATCAATATACACGGACTTTTGAAGGGTTCTGGTCTCGAAATTGGTCGAGATGCTGACAACGGAGGCCAGACCAAATACATATACGAATTAGCAGAATTTTTATCGCAACATGAAGATGTCGAACACGTTCATATTTTTACACGATTGATTGACGATCCTGCTCTTTCACCAGAATATGCAGTGCCTGTAGAGATTGTAAATGACAAACTGGACATAAGGCGAATTCCGTTTCTGGGAAAAAAGTACAAAGCAAAAGAACAGCTTTGGGAAGGTCTGGATACTTTTGTGAATGGCGCAATGCAACACATCAAACAGCACAATATTTTCCCCGATTGGATTCATTCTCACTACGCTGACGCTGGATACGCCGCAGCTGAATTATCAGCCGTTTTAAATATTCCTTTCGCCCATACGGGACATTCTTTAGGATTCTACAAAAAGAAAAAATTAATTGAAGGTGGAGAAACGGAAGAAGAACTAGAAAAAAAGTTCAAATTTAAAGCTCGAATTGCTGCCGAAGAAAAAACCTTAGAACTCGCCGAATTTATTGTTACTTCTACCGAACAAGAAATCGAAACCTACAAAGCATACAAAAACTTCGAATTAGGAAAATACCACGCGATTTCTCCTGGAATTGACACTAGAAAATTTGTTCCTTATTATTATCAAGAAAATGATTCGGACAAACATATGGAAGAAGCGCAACGAAAATACTGGGTTGCCGAAACCATTTCGAAATTCTTGACTAATCCGCATAAGCCTATTATTATGGCACTTTCGAGACCTGACCGACATAAAAACTTAAATACTTTAATTGAAGTTTACGGAAAAGACAAAGAACTCCAAAGCATTGCTAATTTGGTCATTTTTGCTGGTATCCGAAAAGATATTGCCAAAATGCCCGAATCTGAAAAAAACGTTTTAACCGATTTGCTTCTTTTGATGGATAAATATGATTTGTACGGAAAAATGGCAATTCCGAAGAAACATGATGTCGAAAATGAAGTTTCGATTATCTATCGTTATGCGGCAGAAAAAAGAGGTGTTTTTGTGAATTTAGCTTTACATGAAAACTTCGGCTTGACCGTTATCGAATCGGCTAGTTCGGGACTTCCTGTTGTGGTTACGAAAAACGGCGGACCTTCAGAAATTATTCCGGTTTGCCAGAATGGAGAATTGGTAAATCCGCAAGAAGAAAGCCAGATTAAAAAAGCACTTCGAAATATTTTAACCGATGAAAATCAATGGAAATATTATTCGAATAATGGAGCGATCAATATTCAGAAATACTACAGTTGGGTAAGCCACGTCAATCAATATGTCGATTTAATTAATGAAAATCTATCGGTTTCTTCGACTGGAATTAAAAAACAGCATTATCCGAATATCAATATCAGCAGATTAAAACGAAAAATCGATCATTTATTGGTTTCTGATATTGACGGAACTTTAATTGAACCAAAATTAGCAAATCCAGGTTTAAAAGAATTAAAAGCCCATTTAACGAATCGTACGGATAAAATGGCTTTTGCAATGGCTTCTGGACGAAATTTGGCTTTAGTCAAAAAAGTAATTAACGAAGAAGAATTTCCCCTACCCGATTTTATTATTTGTTCAGTCGGAACGGAAATCTATTACACCAACGGGAAAGATTATATTCTGGATAAAGGTTGGGCAAAATTCCTTTCTGGAAGATGGAAAAGAGAAGAAATTGTCAATAAACTGAAAGCCATAAAATGGATTAAATTGCAGGAAGAAGATGCGCAAAACCCTTTTAAAATCTCTTATTATTATGATAAAGAACATTACGACCATGATGAATTAATTCGTGTTTTAGGAACTGGATGGTACAAAGTGAACATTATTCCGAGTCACGGTCAGTTTTTGGATTTTATTCCGAAGAGAGCTTCGAAAGGAAATGCAATCAAGTTTTTATGCCGAAAATGGTCGATTCCTTTAGGAAACGTAATTGCCGCAGGAGATTCTGGAAATGATGTTGATATGTTTAGAGGTCCAGTAAAAGGAATTATTGTTGGAAATCGAAGCGCAGAGCTTGCCGATTATGAAACAACCAAAAGTATTTATGTCGCTAAAAATTCAGCTTCAGAAGGAATTTTGGAGGGATTGAAATATTATAAGATTATTAAATAAAAAGAAGATGCCACTAATTACACGAATTAACTCGAATTTAAAATTTGTTTAATTCGTGGTAAAAAAAATTAAACACATAGAAACATAGATTTTGTTTGTCTGTAAAAAGTCATTTCACTCAAAATAAAAAACATAGTTACAACGACAACTTTGTCAAAGTTTAAAATTCGTGAAAATTCGTGCAATCAGTGGCTAAAAAAAAATATACAATCATTAAATAAGTAATAAAATGTATTCAGGTTCAGGATTTAGCAATTGGGAAATTGGAGATGTTGATGTATTTATAGATGAAAAAGGAATTCATCATTTATTTCATTTAATTATCCCAAATCACGATTATATTGCACATGCAGTTTCGAAAGATGGTCTTTCGTGGAAACGAGTAAAAAACGCCTTATTTGTGGGCGATCCAGGAGAATGGGACGATGATATGTTATGGACGATGCATGTCAGTAAAAAATCGGATGGTGAAGGTTATGAAATGTACTACACAGGACTTAAACGTCAAGATAAAGGAATTGAACAAAAAGTGGGAAGAGCAGTTTCGGCCGATTTGCTTACTTGGAAAAAAGAGAATTTGTATGGCCTTCCTTTTAAAAGTGAAGCACCACATTACGAAGGAAAAAATAACAATCCAAGAGAATGGATTAGTTTTCGAGATCCGTTTAAATATCAATATAAAAACGAAGATTATTTACTGATTTGCGCCAGAAGTGCCTCTGGACCAACTTATAGAAGAGGTTGTATTGGCGTTGCCAAAAGAGAAAAAGAAGGTTATGTGTTGCAAAAACCCCTTCATATTCCGTATGTCTATGATGATGTAGAATGCCCTTGTGTCTTTGAAATGAAAGGGAACCATTATTTATTGGGATCAATTCGAGAAGATATTAAAGTCCGTTATTGGTCTTCAAGTGAATTTAGGGGCGAATATTCGGCTTTTCATAATAATGTATTGCTTCCGCAGGGAAATTATGCCGCAAGAGTCGTAAAAGATGGCAAACATTTTCTAGTCTATAATTTCTATTTCGCAGACGGAAACGTTAATACACATCGCGTTATTCCGCCACCAAAAGAATTAGATGTAGATAAAAGCGGTAGGCTTAAACTGAAAAGCTACTATTATTGGCAAAAATTATATCAGAAAACAATTCATCAGAAAGATTTACCACAGCCCATGCCAATCTTAGGAAATCCTACTGCCGAATTTGTTTTCGAAAATGAAAGCAAATGGCGTTTTGGATGCCGAAGCGGTTATGAAATTTACGGATTCGAAAAACCTTCAAATGATTTTGTTTGGGAAGGAACGCTTGCTGTAG
Organism: Flavobacterium sp. HJSW_4; assembly: GCF_042436695.1. Taxonomy (NCBI): domain Bacteria; kingdom Pseudomonadati; phylum Bacteroidota; class Flavobacteriia; order Flavobacteriales; family Flavobacteriaceae; genus Flavobacterium; species Flavobacterium sp. HJSW_4. The sequence goes on along the minus strand of NZ_JBHNPP010000017.1, from coordinate 73,509 downwards.
AAGGAATGGGAAAAACAGGTTTTGTAATTGAATGTGACAAAGAAGGAACAGGATATTATATTTCCATTGATTTCATGAATGGTTTCGTGCAATTTAGAGCTTGGGGATTTAATGAAAAGGATGTCAAGAACAATTTTATCTTTGAAAATATTCAAACTAATCAATTTGAAATTGGAGAAGAAAAACAGATTTATTTTAAGATAATCCGATACGGAAATTATTATGAGCTATCAATAAATGATTTCGTAAAACTGACTTTACTTGACTTTAAATACAACGAAGGAAAAGTAGGAATCTATGTTTGTTCTGCGGTAATTTCGATTAGTGATTCTAAAATTCATGTCATTCCAGAACCTGAAAACGAATACGCGGCTTCTGATCCAGAAAAATATTCGATCGATTATAACAGAATCATGCAGATAGATGCTAAAACAAATCCCAACTAATTTTAAAATTTGATTAGGTTGAAGCTTATTTTTCCCGCAGATTAAGCAGATTGAGCAGAAAAAAATCTGTAAAATCTGCTTAATCTGCGAGAGAACTTTTTCTAACAGAGGATTTTTAATTTGCGAAAATTTAATCTTTAAAAAGAAAATCATTAACATAATTTGTGAATTTATTGGCAACCCGAAACTAAATCTTGTTTTTAATTTGAGCCACAAATAATATAAATACCATGAGAATACAATTCAACAAAATTATGGCTGGGCTTTTATTTTGCTTAGCTTTTAATCTTTCGCAAGCGCAACAAAAAAATGATTCTGAAAAATGCCGTTACACCAAAACTCCTCAAGGTTATCTGATGGTTCTTCGCGAAGGCGATGATGTTTTGGAGCAAATCGAAAAACTGGCTAAAGAACAAAATATTCCCTCAGCAAACTTTACTGGAATTGGTTTTGCACAAGACGCCACCTTCGGATTTTATGATTTCAGTCAAAAGAAATTTCATCCCAAAACTTTCAATAAAGTCGAAATGGGAAGCATAACAGGATCAATCGCTTGGAGCGGAGAAAAACCTTCTATACACATGCACGGCGTTGCAACCGATGACAAATTTGATGCTTACGGCGGTCATATTTTAGGTTTAAAAGTTGGTACTGGTTCTATGGAAATTTATATCACAGTAAATCCTGAAAAACTAGAAAGAAAAGTAGAACAACCGCTGAATGCGAATGTTTTACAATTGCCTTGTTTGAAATAAATTTTTACTCACGCAATTGTTAAATTTAAACACATAAAAACATAGTTTTAGAATGTGTGTAAAGGCGCTTCACTTGCATCAATACACATAGCGCTCAAGTGGTAAACTTTGTCCGCAAAACTATGTGTTAGAAACTAGTTTCTTTCTGCACCCTTTTAAAAGTAAAAAAATCTATGTTTCTATGTGTTAAAAAATTAGCGCAAGCAAGACAATAGAATTGTTTTTATTTTGAAAGATAAAACTTATATTGGCATTCCAAACTGATACTTCCAAAAAATGCCACAAAGTCCTTCTCCAGAAGATGTAAAACGAATTTTCGAAAATTATTTTACTGCCGATATGAACATCTGGAAAGGGTTTTCGGAGAAAATAAAAGTACGTGAATTTGATAAATCTGAAATCATAAAAGATTATCACGGCGTCGAAAAATATCTAAGTATCATCATTAAGGGATCGGCAGGATTATTTGTTTGGGATGGCAAAAGAGATATTTGCATCAATCTTCTTTACGAAAATAGTTTTATAAGCGATTATATGTCTTTTCTTAATCAGCAACCATCTGTCATTAAAAATGAAGCTTTAGAAGATTTAACGCTTTGGTCGATTTCACATCAAGATTTGAACGAATTGTACCAAAGATCTGAAACAGGTTTACGAATTGGAAAAGCCATTTCTGAAATGCTGTATGTTCGTAAACAAGAAGAACAAATTAATTTGTTAACGCTTTCTCCTCAAGAACGTTATTTAAAACTTATAGAAGGACGTCCAGAAATTTTTCAAAGAACACCTCTTAAAATCATTGCTTCTTATTTGGGATTAACGGCCGAAAGTTTAAGCCGAATTCGAAAAAGAATTATGGAAAAATGATTTCTTACCCAAAGTCAATTTTATTTTCATTTTTGCTCGCTAAGTTTGCTTCACTAAACCAAACAAATTTAAAACGATGAAAAATAAAATCAACTTTGGCGCTATTATAGTTTATTACGTAATTGCTGTAATCTGCAGATATGCAGCTACTAAAACTAATTTATTATCTTCAATAGAAAATCCGTATTTGGTAATTTTGCTTCGCGGCGTTGGTCCAGCTTTGGGCGCTTTGGCAGCGATAAAAATATTCTCTCTTAATAATCCAATGTCGTTAAAAGGAATCTATAAAAATGCAATTGTTCCGTTTGCCGTTTATTGGATTCTTCCAGCGGTTTTAATTGCAAGTGTTTATTATTTCACAATTGGTAAATTCCCAATTTTATTGATGTTTACGGTTCTAGTTTATGGACTTTTAGAAGAAATCGGATGGCGTGGATTTTTGCAAGAACAATTAAAATCGCTTCCTAAATTTACTTCAATTTTGATTATTGCGATTCTTTGGTTCGCGTGGCATTTAAACTTCGAAATGACAGCAAGCAATATGATTTTCTTCGGAATCATTTTCTTTGGAACGTGGGGAATCGGAAAAGTATATACTTCTACAGGATCTTTGTTAGCGGTTGCAGGAGTTCATTCTCTAAATAATTTCTTCCGTAACGGACTTCACGATACTGAACTTACTTTGATCATAATTTTGTTAGCAATCTGGGTTGGTTTTATTATTCTTTATAACAGAAAATATAAAACTGTAGCAAATCCAGCTTAACTATTTTTCTAAACACATAGAAACATAGTTTTAGATTGTGCGTAAAGGCGTTTCACTTGCAATATTTCACATAGTTTTCTCGGTGATAAACTTTGTCAAAGTTAGCTTCACGCAAAGCTATGTGTTAGAAACTAGTTTCTTTCTCTACTCTTTTTAAAGTGAAGAAAAATCTATGTCTCTATGTGTTTAAAAATTATTAAAAAAAAACGATTTTAATTTAATCGTTCTGTAGTTTCCATTCTTAAACAATGTTCACTTCCTAAATAAAGCGGATCTCCATGTTTCTCAGACCAAAATCCGTCTAAAACATCTTTTGTAATGCATCTGTAAACTACAACCCCTTTATAAGTTTTATTGTCATCGCCTTTGTAACTGAAATTAATTACCAAAATATTGTCTTTGAAAAACCCCGTTCCTTTTTGCTTATGCGAATTGATAACCCAATCTGCTTTAATTCGGTTATTTTGATCTAAAGTTAGAGTCAAAACACCTTTGTATGTAACCTCATTACTTTCGTCCTGGTTGCTTCCCGAAATAGAATAAGTGCCTACTAAATCTTGTATTGTCATTTATTTAACGCGCTATTTTTCTGCAAAAATAAAGATTATCTTTTAAATGAATTGCTTCTAATTTTTCCAACTGCAAGTAGCTTAATCCTTTAAAATAAAAGTTGAAATTTTGTTAATTTCTTATCGAATTAAGTAATACTATTCGAGATTTTATGATTAAATTGGTGGTATGAGAACAAATCCTGATGTGCTTATTATTGGTGGTGGCCTTGCTGGTCTTGCAAGCGCTATACACTTATCCAAAAAAGGATTGAAGGTAATTCTTATCGAAAAAAACACGTATCCAAAACATAAAGTTTGCGGAGAATATATCTCAAATGAAATCCTCCCCTATTTATTTTGGTTGGATATAGATGTTAGAGAACTTCACCCAACAAGCATTTCAAATTTTGAATTTACAGCTCAAAACGGCAAAACGGCAAAAACAAAACTTCCGCTTGGCGGTTTCGGAATCAGCCGTTATGAATTGGATCATTTTTTATTTGAAAAGGCAATCGAAAACGGATGCACAATTATAACCGAAAACGTCACTAATATTTCTTTTGAAAACAACATTTTCACAATAACTACTTCTGAAGAAATTCTTTCTGCTAAAATAGTTTTGGGCGCTTATGGCAAAAGATCAAATATTGATCAGGTTCTGTCGAGAGATTTTATTTCTAAAAAATCGCCGTGGCTTGCCGTAAAAGCACATTATAAAGGAAATTTTGACAAAAGTCTCGTCGGTTTGTACAATTTTCAAGGCGGTTATTGTGGCGTTTCTAAAGTTGAAAACGACGTTATAAACATTTGCTATTTAGCCGATTTTGAGACTTTTAAAAAGTATAAAAACATCGAAGAATATCAGAAATCAGTACTTTATAAAAACAAAAAACTGAAAGCCATTTTTGAAAATAGCACTTCCCTATTCGAAAAACCATTAACAATCAGTCAGATTTCATTCGATAAAAAAGAACCTGTAGAAAATCACGTTTTAATGATTGGAGACACCGCAGGATTGATTCATCCAATGTGTGGCAACGGAATGGCAATGGCAATTCATAGTGCCAAAATTGCTTCTGAATTAACTCTTGATTTTTATTATGGAAAGATTGAAACCAGAAATGAATTCGAACAAAAGTATCTAAAAGAATGGAAAAAGCATTTCAGCAAACGATTATACTTTGGAAGAATTTTAGCCATTGCTTTGACACATAAAAATTTAACTCACGCAATGACAACGGTTGCTGCATCGATTCCGGCATTACTTTCATTCATTATAAAACAAACGCACGGCCGACCAATAACAATTGAATAAATGAGTGTAAACACTAAATATAGAACTGAAGAAATAGAAATAATGGATGATTTTTCGCTTCAAAGCGAAGAATTGATTGGCGCGTTAGATCAAATTGCTTCAATTAACCAATTACTTGGCGGAAATAAACTGACGCTTCACGGCATAAAAGAGCTTTTAAAAAATACTGATACTTCCAAAACAATTACCGTTGCAGATATTGGTTGCGGAAATGGAGATATGTTGCGAATGCTTGCCAAATATGGAAAAAAGCAAAATTTGAATTTTAAATTAATTGGTATTGATGCCAATGCTTTTACAATTGATTATGCTAAAAAACTTTCTAAAGATTATCCAAATATAGAATATCTGTGCATGGATATTTTTAGTGAAGATTTTAATGAACTGAAATACGATATTATTTTGTGTACATTAACATTACATCATTTTACAACAGCACAAATTGACGAAATCATGAATGTTCTAAACAAAAATGCTTCGATTGGAATTGTAGTAAACGATCTACACAGAAGCAAACTTGCTTATCGATTATTTGAACTGATAAGTGTTGTTTTTAATCTCAATAGAATGTCGCGTAACGATGGTTTGATTTCTATTTTAAAAGGATTCAAAAAGAACGAATTGGAACATTTCTCCGAAAAACTAAATCTAAAAAACTATTCCATAAACTGGAAATGGGCGTTTCGTTACCAGTGGATAATTACTAAAATATGAGTGTAAAAATCATCACCGCTGTTAAGCAGCTTCCGCAATATTCTCGAACGACCGAAGAAATACTTCCGCTTTTAGACGTATGGCTTGAAGGTCAGGAAGAACGTTTTATTAAAAAAGTAAAAAAGATATTTGAAGGCGCTTCTGTAGATAAGCGCTATTCTATTATGGAACCTTCAGAGGTTTTTACCGCTACTTCATTCGAAGAAAAAAATGACATTTATAGCCGAGAAATGATTGTTCTCGGACATCAAGTTCTTGAAAAAGCATTAGAAAAAACAGGCTGGGATCCGCAGAGTTTGGATTATATTATTACCGTAAGCTGTACCGGAATTATGATTCCTTCGCTCGACGCTTATCTCATTAATAAAATGAAATTAAGACAAGATATTGTTCGCCTTCCCGTAACCGAAATGGGCTGTGCCGCAGGAATATCAGGAATTATTTATGCGAAGAATTTCTTAAAATCAAATCCAGGAAAACGTGCTGCGGTAATTGCTGTAGAATCGCCAACAGCTACTTTTCAGTTAGATGATTTTTCGATGCCAAATATTGTCAGTGCTGCTATTTTTGGAGATGGCGCTGCTTGCTGTTTATTGTCTTCAAAAGAAGAAGATGCAGGCCCAGAAATTCTAGATGAACAAATGTATCATTTTTATGATGCCGAGCACATGATGGGTTTTAAACTAACCAACGGCGGGCTACAAATGGTTCTCGATATTGAAGTTCCTGATACAATTGCTTCACATTTTGGCGATATTATTCATCCGTTTTTAAAACAGAATAATTTAGAAATTAAAGATATTGACCACATGATTTTTCATCCCGGAGGAAAAAAAATCGTAACAACTGTCGAATCTCTTTTCGGCGGATTGGAGAAAAATATTGATGACACGAAAGAAATTCTAAAACAATACGGAAATATGTCTAGCGTAACGGTTTTGTATGTTTTAGAAAACATTATGAACCGAAATCCGAAAAAAGGAGAAAAAGGTTTAATGTTGAGTTTTGGCCCTGGATTTTCGGCGCAAAGAGTTTTATTACAATGGTAATTTGAAAGCGTATGAAATTAACTGATATTATTGCTCAACTTCCTTACAGCGAACCTTTTTTATTTGTAGATGAATTGCTTCACGCGGATGAAAATGGCGTAACAGGAACGTATACCTTCAAAGAAAATCTTGACTTCTATAAAGGTCATTTTAAAGATAATCCTGTTACTCCAGGCGTTATTTTGACCGAAACAATGGCGCAGATTGGAATGGTTTGTTTGGGAATATTTTTGTTGGGAAATGAATTGGGAGAAAACACCGTAATCGCTTTTACTTCTGCTGATATGGAGTTTTTAAAACCTGTTTATCCGAATGAAAAAGTTACCGTAACTTCAGAGAAATTGTTCTTTCGTTTTGGAAAATTAAAATGTAATGCCGTCATGAAAAACGAAGCAGGACAAGAAGTTTGCCGAGGCGTTTTAGCAGGAATGATAACGAAAAAATTATGAAAAAACGAGTTGTAATAACCGGTTTAGGAGTTGCAGCGCCAAATGGTGTTGGAATTCCTGCGTTTACTCATGCGCTGCAAAACGGCATTTCGGGCATTCGTCATGATTCTCAGTTGGAAGAATTGCAATTTTCTTGTCAGATTGCGGGTCAACCTCAAATATCTGAAGAGTTGAAAGCGCAATATTTTACAGAACTCGAACTTCGCGGATTTAACAGTACGGGAATTTTATATGGCGTTATTGCTGGCTTGGAAGCTTGGAATAATGCAGGATTGCCAATTAATGAAACCCCAGATTGGGACAGCGGAATCATTTTCGGAGCTGGAACTTCTGGAATTGATAAATTTCGCGAAAGCATTTATAAAATCGATGAACTGCAAGTTCGAAGATTAGGAAGTACGGTTGTTGCTCAAACTATGAATAGCGGTGTTAGCGCTTTTCTAGGCGGTAAAATCGGATTAGGAAATCAGATCACTACGAATTCTTCTGCTTGTACAACGGGTACAGAAGCTATTTTAATGGCTTATGACCGAATTCAATCTGGTCAAGCAAAACGAATCTTGGCAGGGAGCACTTCAGACAGCGGTCCGTATATTTGGGGCGGATTTGATGCGCTTCGTGTTTGTGCTTCAAAATATAATGACAATCCCGAAGAAGGTTCAAGACCTATGAGTGCTTCTGCAGCAGGTTTTGTTCCTGGAAGCGGTGCCGGTGCTTTTGTTATTGAAGATTTGGAAAGTGCTTTAGAACGTAATGCTACTATTTATGCTGAAATTCTTGGCGGAAATGTCAATTCAGGCGGACAGCGAGATGGCGGAACTATGACGGCTCCAAATAGTATAGCCGTTCAAAGATGCATTAAAACTGCTGTAGAAAACGCAGGAATTAATTCGAATGAAATTGATGCGATAAACGGACATTTGACAGCAACAACAAAAGACAGTTTAGAAATTGAAAACTGGACAAAAGCTCTAGAAAGAAACGGTTCTGATTTTCCGTACATTAATTCGCTGAAAAGCTTAACTGGACATTGTCTAAGCGCTTCTGGAAGTATTGAAAGCGTTGCTACAATAGTACAACTTCACAAAGGATTTTTGTTTGGAAATAAAAATTGTGATGATCTTCATCCTGAAATTACTGCACTAATTGATCCGTCAAAAGTGCTTTTAGAAACTATTAAAATTAACCCCAAAATAATTGCAAAAGCCAGTTTTGGTTTTGGCGATGTAAACGCGTGCATATTATTTAAAAAATTCGAAAATTAAAATGGACAGACAAGAACTTACCGCAAGATTAAAAGTAATAATAAAGCCTTTCGTTGCGAACATGGAAGCTTATAACAATTTAACGGAAGAAACCGATTTTATCAAAGATTTGAATATAAACTCGGCTAATTTGGTTGATATTGTTCTTGATCTTGAAGAAAACTTTGATATCGTAATCGACAATGCCGATATGGAGCGAATGCTTGATGTAAAAACGGCTTTAGAAATCATCGAAACTAAACTTGCCCAAAAATGATTGGCAATGACATTATAGACCTTGCGCAGTCACGCATAGAAAGCAATTGGCAACGGAAAGGCTTTATTGAAAAGCTTTTTACGAATGAAGAACAATTGCTTATACAAAATCATGCCGAACCAGAAATCATGGTTTGGCTTTTATGGAGTATGAAAGAGGCTGCGTATAAAATCTATAATCGTCAAACGAAAATACGAGAATTCAGTCCGAAAAAGCTATCTTGTTGTTTAGATTCTTTGAATTCAAGAAATGCTTTAGGAAAAGTGATTTGTGATAAAAATATTTATCACACCAAAACTACATTATCTTCAGAAAGTATTTATACAGTTGCAGTTAGACATTTTGAGCATCTAAATAATGTTATTGACGTTGAAACCAAAGAAATTGTAAAAGATGAAAATGGAGTTCCGTTTTTAAAAACTTCAAATTCACTTCAGGCTATTTCTATAAGTCATCACGGACGATTTGAAAAACGTGTAACTCTAAGACAATAATTAATTTTATTAGTTCTTTAGCAGAAATTCTCTCAAAACAACAGCATGATTTATTTCATGATCTTTTGCACCAAATAGCAAAGTTAAAGGCTGTTTCTCTGCTATTTTTCTTAATCTTTCTACATCTTCATTTTTCAGTTTTAATTCTTCAATATATAATTTAGAGAATTCTTCAAAATGCTCTTTTTTATGATCGAACCAAATACGTAATTTAGGAGAAGGCGCAATTTCTTTATCCCATTCATCCATTTTCAAATCGACTTTTTTTATTCCGCGTGGCCATAAACGATCTATCAGAACGCGATAAGTTCCATCACTTTCTTTAGAATCGTAAACTCTTTTAATATTGATTGTTTTCATTTTTTACTTCATTTCCTTCAAAATACTTTCTGCTATTCTAGCGTAATCATCGTTGAAATGATGTGAACCAGGAATTTCCATTGTTTTTATACCTGCTTCTGCAAAACGTTTTCGGGTTTCTTGATCTTCTTCACTCCCAAAAAAACAAACCGGATTATAGGCTTTGATTTTCTTGATTTCTGCAATAACATCATAGTTATCATTTGAACTTTCCAAACTCAACATATCGGCAATATGAATTTCAAAATCAGCTTTTACATCTGGCGATAACGAATAAACTCCTTTTAGTTTTTCTTTTAAAGTTTCTGAAAAATTAGCCACCGCAAACGGAACGACAGAAGCTCCAAACGAATAACCAACCAGAATAAACGATTTTTTATTCCATTGCTGTAAATAATGTTCGACAGCTTTTGAAATGGAAATCGAAGTTTCTGATGGCGTTTTAGCATTCCAAAAATATTTCTGAGCGTCGAGTCCAATAACTGCGATTCCTTTCTCTGCAAAAGCTTCTCCAACAGATTGGTCAAAACTTGTCCATCCACCATCGCCTGAAATCACAAAAGCCATAGGAAGATTTTCGTCTTTATTTTTTGTCGGAATTAAAGTTAAAGGCATATCAAACGGAAGCGGTGCCAAATGCTGTTCTTTCAATAACGAATTTTGCTCTGATTTTTGTTTCGCATAATTCGGCGTGTTCAGAATTTCCTTGTAAGCTTCTATAAATTGCGGCAACCAGTTTTTTGTAACCGAAAATCCATGCCCTACTTTCTGAAGCGTAATTAGCTTTCCAAGCTTGAGTCCGTCCATATATTTTTTGGTATCCGCATAATTGCAAACCTGATCTGTCGTTCCTTGCAATACAATAAAAGGTGCTGTGAGTTTTTCTGTTTTTTCCAAATAAAACGCTTTTCCCGCTTTTAAAACATGAGAAGTCAGTCCAGAACCATCACATAAAGTTCTATCTGTTTCTATATCTGGACAAAATCCTAAAGCAATTGCTCCGCTAAAAGTATTGGCAGGAGCTTGAGCCAACATGCCGTAAACCAGTGTAGCACCAGAAGAATATCCCACCAATATGGGTTTAAAATATTCTTTTAGTTTAAATTTCTTTTGTAAAATCAAGCTCAGTTCTTCAAAATCTCCAGCTGGATAATAGCATTTCGATTTTTCTTTTTTAATACTTTTAAAATAATGCTGAATATCAATACCAGCCACCAAGGCGCCTTGATCGACAATATTTTTAGCCATATCCACTACTCCACTATTCCAACCTCCGTCTCCAGAAATGAATAATACAACTGCATTTGGCGTTGTCTTTGGTTTGTAAATGGTGACTTTTCCAAATGAACCTACTTTTATTGTGTCTGCGCTTGAAGCAAAAACACTATTAGAAAAAACAAAAAGAAAAATTAGTGCTATTTTATTCATCATAATTCTTTTAATATTAAATTAAAAACTACGTTTTTTTGCCTAACATTATAACTGAAAGTGCTGTAAAATAGATATAAAGATTTAGCAGAAAAAGCCTTTGCCATAATCCTTTATAAAGAGAAATAAAATTATTCTGATCTGAAGAAAAACGAAATGTAAATAATATCGTTGTGATAAGTCCGAAAATAAAAACCGCCCAAGAGAAATTGTAAAATTGAGATTTTCTTTGTGTTATAACAGCTTTACGCAAAATTAAAGGAAGCAATAATGCCGCAATAACACCAATTCCTCCAGCCGAACTATGCATCATAAAAGAATCGGTCATTTTTCCGTCGATTTTATCTGCTTTAAATAAACCAGAGCCAATTCCTTCTCCTAAACCGTAAAGTATAATTAATAGAGAACCTAATTTTACGTTTTTAGAATTGTCATTAAAAGCCTTTTTAAACATAACTCCGAACCAGATAAATACAATTCCGATACAAATCCACCAAATTGAAATTATATCTGAAACCGGGCTAATACTGGCTCCTAAAGAACTCATTGTATTCTTGAACTGATTATATCCTGGATAATAATTTCCTAGTACAAACACGACAATCAAATCAGAAATACAGGTCAAAATACAAAGTATTGCCGCTATTTTTATCCAATATAATTGTCTTGTTTTCATACTGAAATACATTAAGGTTTTACCACTTTATTGAGCACAATTGGGGCTTGAAGCAAATCGTAATCGTGAGAATACACCAAATATTTGTTGTGCCAATCGGGAGAAAATTTTTCCTTAAAATCACGCAAGCCTTTATAATGTGAAAAGAATTTGATTCTTTCGTAAGCAAACTTCATTGATTTTTCTGGAAAAGTATTCGCCTCTTCCATTCCGCTCATGGCCGCCAATCCGAGGTTGACAGATTTACAACCTTGTGCTTTTAAATGCGTAAAAAGTTCAATAAGAATAAAATCCATGATGCCGTTTGGAGCGTCGTTGGTTTTACGAATTAAATCGTAAGTTCCTTCATTTTCAGCATAATCAGGAATTATATTTAAGAAAGCAACAACTTTTTCTTCAGCATTGTCAACTGTAATAATTGTTTGTTGTTTGAGTTCTTCCCAATCAAATCTTCCTTGCGAAAAAATGAGCTCGTTTCTGCCTGTACTATCGAGCCATTCATCACTTACGGCTTTTATTTTTTGAAGCACACCATCTTTTATTGGCGGAGCATAAATAGTAGTTTTAAAACCTTTTTCTTTGACTTTGCTTAGCGCATTTCGCAACGATTTTTTCGCACCACCTTCTAATGTAAACGATGCTAAATCGACAATTCCTTCTTGACCAATAAACAAGTTCTTTTTTTGTAGTGAAGTAAACAAATCTAAATTTTCTTCAGAAACGCGATAATAGATACTTCTCAATCCGTTTTCGTAGCAATACGCATCAAATTCTATTATACAATTTTTCATTTCTTCAGCCGATTCTGCAACTGGATTTTCTAATACAACCGCAAAATTATCTGCAACTCGATATGCTAAAAAAGCTTTCTGATTTTCTGCAATAAAAATAGTCTTGTCATCATACGTTTTAAAATAATCTAAAGAAGACGAACCGTATTGTTTCAGAATAGCATTCGCTGCAACGAAATCATCTTCAACGGCTTCTTTTTTAATTGTATACGGACGAATCAGTGCATAAACCAGAAAGCCTAAAGATAAAAATCCGCAGATGTTTATGGATAAAAGAAAACGTCTCGCAAAATGATCTAAAGGCACTAAATCTGAACTTCCGATCAAAAAGTAATTCTGCAAAGTATATTTTATCGACTGAAGCCAATTGAAATCAATATTAAAATGTTTTTTGTCTAAGAAATAAAAACCTAAAATTCCGTAGACTAAAACGGCTGAAATACTAATCAAAACTGTTTTTAAGCCTAAACTCTGCAAGTGCGAATTGCTTTTTATATAATATTCTTTTCGAGTTACAATTAAACTAATTAGAACAATAAAGGCAATTACAGCTTCCTCATAATCAATTGCTTTGGTAAGATGTCCAATAACCGAAATACCTGTTAGAAAAACTGAAAACCACCAAGCAGTTCGTAATCCTTTGAGCATAAATGCGGCGTTAACGAGCATGAATAATCCAGCAGTTATCACAAAATAATTGGATACTTTAATGGCCGAAATCGGAATTACATTTTCTAAAACATGCAAACGTTCTGAAATCGCTGGCGTTAAAACAGAAATAATATTGATTAATCCTAAAATAAAAATCAGGAAAGACGGAATTATACGCATTAATAGCTTGTTAGCGCTAAACAGAAATAATGCGGCTCCAGCCAAAAGCGGAATCCAGAATTCAAAAAATCGATATAAAAAAGTGATGGCTATGGCATTAACATTCTGAAAACCAAATTGTATCAATATAAAACTCATTGATATTTCTATCGCTCCGAGTCCGCGAAGAAAAGGCGAAACAATCAAGAATATAACCGAAATAATATAGCCCATTATTGCCGCGGTTAAGGATGGCGCAAATCCTAAAGCAATCATGGCTACGTATAAATGTGCTATTCCGACAAATTCAATAATGGTCGAATAAAGAATAACAACCAGAAATTTATTTTTTATGATTCTGTTATTTCTCAAATCCTCCATAAATACCTCGGCAGAAGGAAAAAATCGAATTATAGCATTATAAATAAATCCTTTTTTTAAAACCGAAACATAAACGAAGTATAACAGAATACTTAATCCTGCAACGGCCGCAAACGCGTACCATTCGCCAGAACCCGTAGTGCCTTGAAAAAAGGAATAAATTAAAGCTGGAATTGCGACAATAATTACAGAGAGAATTCCAACAAAACCATAAACGATTGAGGCAAAATGAATTTGAGTTGCTTTTACGCCTTTCTTTTCAATAGGTTTTGTGAAAAATGCTAAAGAAGAAATTCCGCCCGCAGGCAGGAAAACACTAACAAAATTTCGTTTTAAAAAGAGAATCACAGCATCTTTAAATGCAATTTTACTTTGCACCGCCTGGAAAGAAGCGTAATACATTAAGGCTTGCAGAGTGATGTAAATTACAGCTAAAAGAACACCGCACAAAACCCAAAGACTATTTGCGTCGGCAATGACATTTTTGACTTCTTTTAGTTCCGAATTTTCATGTTTGATAAACCATATTCCGATACCGAGAAAGAAAATGGTAAAGATAGATTGTCTAATTATTTTATCATTTTCACGTATAAAAGAGATTCCTTTTTTCTCTTTAAAAAAACCAAGAAATCGGTTAGAAATGGAGTGTACTTTCATATTTATATTATAGAATAATTTTGGCAATGAAAATAAATGTCTTGAGTTCTATAAATTTACAATAATTATCTATTACTTATAAGTTTACATAGATATATTTTAAACAACTACAGAACCAATTATTAAGAAGATTCTTTATATTTGAATTGAATTATATTCTGATTTTAATTCATTAACAACCTAAAATCTATGAGGAGACTTTTTGCAAAATCTGTATTGTTTTTACTATTCTTAGCCTTATTTTCCTGCGAAAACAAAAAATCTAAACCAGAAGCAAAACCTGTATACAAAGCCGGTGTAATTTTATCTTTTGACGATGCCTATGTTGATGAATGGTCTGAAGCCGATCAAGCTTTACGAAAATATGATTGGAAAGCTACTTTTAATGTTTGCCGAATAGATTCTATTGGAGCTCCTGAAATTAAAACATTGCTAGAAATGCAAAAGTATGGCCATGAGATAGCTGGACACGGTTATCATCATTATAATGCTGTGAAGTTTACCCAAAAGTATAATGTCAAAGAATATTTGAAACAGGAAATAGATCCGATGATTATTTCCATGAAGAAAAAAGGATTCAACGTTACTTCGTTTGCTTATCCTTATGGTGAAAGATCAGATTCATTAGATCAAGCCTTGTCTCCTTTGTTTAAAATTATTAGAGGCAGAGCTTTTGGTGGTGAAATTCCAGAAAAACAAGACAGTTATTTTAATAATTCTAAGATTGTTTTTGCTTTTGATATTGATAATAGCCACATACATTTCAGTATTCCGTATGTGTTAGAATTACTAGACTATGCTAAAAAGAATAATAAAATTCTGCTTCTATGCGGTCATAAACCAGTGAAAGACATTACCGAAAATTATCAGGTAAAAATCGAAACATTAGAGTTTATCTGCAAATACATGAAACTGAATGATCTTAAATTCTATAAACTTTCGGATTTGGATAATTTGGTTCCGCCAAAGCTTTAATCTTCCTAGATTTTATGTATTTATATCGGAACTTATTCAGTAAAAAATTGCAATTAATTAATACTTTATAAGTACTTTTAATGCATCAATATTACTTTGCATAATGATTATTAAGAAAAAAGACAATTGGTTTAAAATGCTCTTTGAGTGGAAGGGTTCTGTTTTACCCCAATTGCTTCCGCGACTGTTTCTACTCTTTTTGTTTTCCTTTTTAATTGTCTATTACAAATCTTTTCTTCTCGAGTATAATCTTCATATCAATCCAGCAATTTTTACTTTGTTTGGAATTG
Organism: Flavobacterium sp. HJSW_4; assembly: GCF_042436695.1. Taxonomy (NCBI): domain Bacteria; kingdom Pseudomonadati; phylum Bacteroidota; class Flavobacteriia; order Flavobacteriales; family Flavobacteriaceae; genus Flavobacterium; species Flavobacterium sp. HJSW_4. The sequence continues at coordinate 58,214 of NZ_JBHNPP010000017.1, read as the reverse complement.
CACTTGCGATATTTCTTGGCTTTCGAAATAATGTAAGCTACGACCGTTTTTGGGAAGGAAGAAAACTTTGGGGCGCTTTGTTAAACGATACCAGATCGCTTGCCAGACAAAGCATTACGCTTTTAAATACAAAAGAAAACAAATCGGGAAGTCAGAACTTTATCAATTTATTGATTGCTCTTGTTTATGCTTTAAAACATCAATTGCGAAATACCGATGCTACTGAAGATTTTAATCGTCTGCTTCCTCAAGATTTTAAAGAACAGCTGAAAGACGTTCACTATAAGCCAATTATCATTTTAAGAGAATTAGGTTTATGGGTAAAAAAAGCAAAAGAAGAAGGCAAAATTGACGGAATGGCGCAATTGGCATTCGAAGAAAACTTAAATAAAATTTCGGATATTATTGGCGGATGCGAAAGAATTGCCAGTACTCCTATTCCATACACTTACAGCGTTTTATTGCATAGAACAGTTTATATTTATTGCTTCATACTTCCGTTTGGATTTGTAGAAACATTAGGATGGATCACGCCTTTTGCAATTGTTTTTATTGCTTATACTTTTGTAGCCTTAGAAGCTATTGCAGATGAGTTAGAAGAGCCTTTTGGCGTTCAACCGAATGATCTAGCTTTAGATGCCATGTCTTTGATGATTGAAAATACACTTTTAGAATTAAACGATCAGAAGACGATTGAAAAGAAAACTTCTAACCAATATTATATTACCTAATTCACTTCAAAAACGATGAATAAAGTATTATTAGTCGAAGACGATCCGAGAGTTGCTTCTTTTATTACAAGAGGACTTGAAGAACAATTGTATCAGGTAAAGAATGTCAGCAAAGGTTTTGATGCCATTAATGAAGTAATGGAAAACTCTTATGACATTATCATTCTTGATATTATGCTTTCTGATATTTCTGGTTTTGAAGTTTGTGAAGTTTTAAGAAATCGAAAAATAATTGTTCCGATTCTTATTTTAAGTGCGCTAGATACTCCACAAGAAAAAGTAAGAGGATTAAAAGCAGGAGCCGATGATTATTTGGCAAAACCTTTTCTGTTTGAAGAACTTTTGGCACGAATTAATGCACAGCTTCGTCGTACCGAATTTAGTTCAGGCGTTTTAGATTTTCAGTCGTATGCTGGAATCAAAATCAATATGAAAGAACAAAGCGCTAGCAGAGACGGCAAAGAATTGAATCTTTCTTCTCGAGAATTAAAGCTTTTGATCTTTTTTATGAAAAACAGAGAAACTGCTTTGTCTCGAATTGCCATTGCAGAAGCCGTTTGGGATATGGATCTCGATATGAGCATCAATACGGTTGATGTTTACATTAATTATTTAAGAAACAAAGTCGACAAGAATTTTCCTTTTCCGCTTATACACACCATAAAAGGTACTGGATATATGCTTAAAGATAAATCTCATGAATCTTAAAAGTAAACTTGCCAGAAACTCTACTTTGTTGTTTGCCTTTATTTTAGGCCTTGTTCTTATTGGATCTTTTTTTCTTTTTAAAAGCCATAGAAAAGATTTGTATTATGAAAAGCTAGAAGACAACGCTTTAATTACTGCTTTTTTCTATTTTGAAAAAGACGAAATTAGAAAAATCGACAGTGTCAGCTATAAAGACATAGAAACGCAATTCAACAAAATTGCCAATCAATCTATTAGGATTTACAATGCCAAAACAAAGAAATTGTATTTGAGCGATGATGTTCCCGTTGTATTAAGCGAACGAAAATTAAACGCTATTTCTAAGGATCGAATTCTGCATTTTACAATAGACCAAAGGCAATTTAGTGGTTTGTACTATAAAGACAATCAGGGAGATTTTATTATTGTAGTTTCTGGAGTTGATGATGTTGGAATTCAGCAGCTAGAAATGCTTGCCCTTGTGTTTTCTATTTTTTATCTGGCAGGAATTGCGTTAAATTATCTTTTGGGAAGATTTTTAGCGAGACAAACTTTCAGACCTTTTGCAGATGTTATTTCGAAAGTAAATACCATTACAACAGAAAACCTTCATTCAAGACTTGAGATGCCTGCTGCAAGCGGAAAAGATGAAATAAAAGAGCTGATTACCACTTTTAATTATCTTTTAGAAAGACTTGAAAGCGGTGTTGCCATACAACGAAACTTTCTTAAAAATGCTTCTCACGAACTAAAAACGCCTCTTACTTTTATTATTGGCGATATCGATGTTTCGTTACAACAGCCTAGAACCAACGAACAATATCAGGAAGTTTTAAAATCACTTCGAAAAGATACTTTCCATTTAAAATCGACTTTAGACGGATTACTTATTTTGTCTGGCTTAGAACTTTCAGAGCCAGATCAAATGGAGACTATTAGAATTGATGAAATTCTGTGGAATATTCTCGAAAAGAAAAACATCGAATATCCAGAAGTAAAAGTTGCACTTAATTTGGATGCCATTGTCAATAATGAAGATTTATTGTCTGTAAATGCTAACAAACACCTACTTTTTATTGCTTTGTATAATATTATAGACAATGCGATTAAATTCTCTTTTCCCTCTCAGGTTAATGTTGTCGCGCATGAACAACAAGGAAAACTTCTTTTAAAAATAATAGACCAAGGTTCTGGAATTGCGGAAAAAGACATTGAATCTATTTTCGATTTATTTTTTAGAAGTGATCGTACAAGACATATTCAAGGCCAAGGATTGGGACTTTTTATTACGATGCAGATTCTTAAGCGTCATAATATTACTTTAACTGTTGAATCTGAACTTGAAAAAGGCACTGTTTTCTCTCTCCTATTTCCGTAATTTTTAAAACAAAAATCAAACACTTTTCTTAATCTAAGAAACTGTTTTTTGCCAATTGGTAACATTTACATAATAATCTAATCTATCTCTAATCTTGTTCAAATCTACCTCTAATGCCTTATTTTATGGGATCTGAGAGAAAGTACTTGATTTTAAAGCGATAGCTGTTTTTTCATTAAATAACAACTTCGTTATCTTAAATTAACAAAGAATTGTTTTTTGATTTTTCGTTAACATAAGCCTTAAATCGAATCAAAACTAAGAGAGTTTATTTGTCGTGAATAAAAACTAATAAACAACATGACAAAACTAAAACTCTTTTTTTCGGCTTTAATGCTCCTTACCGCAGGAAGCATTTTTGCCCAGATTACAACTTCATCGTTGTCTGCAAAGGTCAATGATGGAACTGCTGCAGTTATAGGTGCAGAAGTTACTTTAACCCATTTACCTACAAATGCAGTTTACAGAGCGACAACAGACAAAGCTGGTCGTTTTAGCTTCGAAAACTTAAATGCTGGCGGTCCTTACGAATTAGAAATAAAAGGCGGCGACACCAAAGATTATTCAAATGCAAATATTTATTTAAATCTTGGCGATAATGATTTACCGACAATTGTAGTTGGAAAAGCAGATAATAATGTATTGGAAGAAGTCGTAATTACAGGTTCTAAGCCTTCTTCTAAAAACAATGGCACAAGTATTAATGAAAAACAAGTAAACGCGCTTCCTTTAATCAATAGAGGAATTCAAGATGTTACCAAACTTGTTCCTCAAAGTTCTAACAACTCTTTTGCTGGTACGAATTTTAGATACAACAATGTTACAATTGACGGTTCTATTAATAATGATGCTATCGGATTTAGTCCGTCTTTAGGAGGACAATCTGGAACTTCTGGAATGCCAGGAAGCAGCACGCGTTCGAATTCTATCAGTTTAGATGCAATTCAAGATATTCAAGTTTACATTGCTCCTTACGATATTAAATTAGGAAACTTTTTAGGAGGAAGCGTAAATGCTGTAACAAGAAGCGGAACAAATACAGTGAGCGGATCTATTTACAGCTATGGAAGAAGTGCAGCTATAACAGGTCCAAACAATGCTGGTGATGGTTCTAAAATGCCAAGTTCTTTCGGAGATTATCAAGTAGGTTTTAGATTAGGATTGCCAATTATTAAAGACAAATTGTTCTTCTTTACTAATATGGAATACGCAGAAAGAACAGATCCTGTTTTTTATAATGCTGGTGCAACAGATGCTAACGGAAAATTGACTTCTTTAGTTGATAATGCTACGGCAGAACAGATTTCGCAATTCGTAAAATCAAACTACGGATTTGATCCAGGGACTTACGGCTCTTATAATAACTTTTCTAAAAGTCAGAAGTTCTTCAATAAAATCGATTGGAAAATCAATGAGAAAAACTCGCTTTCGTTAAGAAACAATACGGTTATTTCTCAAGCAACAAACTTAGAGCGCGATGCTGCAAACTTTAGATTTGCAAGTATGGATTTTACTCAGAAAAACCAAGCGATCAGTACAGTCTTAGAGTTAAAGACACACTTTAATAGCCAATGGTCAAACTCCTTCATTGCAAGCTACTCAGCAATCAAAGATTATCGTGATCCTAAATCAAATAATTTCATGTTTCCTCAAACAGAAATTGGTTACAATGGAGGAACTATTTTCTTAGGAAACGATCGTGAGGCAACTGTTTTCAACATGAAGCAAAATACAACTGAAATTACAGACAACCTTACCTATAAAACAGGAAATCATACTTTATTATTTGGTACTCACAATGAGTTTTACGACATCAACTATGGTTTTGTAAATGCGCTTAACGGAAGAGTTTCATACAAATCTCTTGCAGATTTCTACAATAAACTTCCTACTCGTGTTCGTGGAACTTATCCTTTTGATGGTTCTACTAGAGACGAAATCTTCAATAATCCGTACGCTAAATTCAAAATAAACATGTATAGCGCTTACGTTCAGGACGAAATTAGAATTGGAGACAAATTAAAAGTTGTTCCAGGTGTTCGTATCGATTATACAGATTTACCCAATAAACCAAAATTAAGCGAGCAAGTTCAAAACTCTCCTGAAGATCCAAACTACGGAACAACGTATACTTATACTCCGTTAAATCAAATTAAAAACAACTTCTTTAGTTCGGCATTAGTTTCTCCTAGAATTGGATTTACTTATAACGTAGACGAAGACAAAACATTTGTTATTAGAGGTGGATCTGGAGTATTTACAGGAAGAGTTCCGTTTGCTTGGTTAGGTTACGCATACTACAATGATGGTGTTGGATACGGAAGTTATGACAAAAACAATTTAACTGCTGCTCAAGTTGCAGCTGCAGGAGATCCTTTAGCAACTGGCGGACTTAACGGTTATCACGATGCTACGCCAAAAGTTCAAGCAGATTTAGTTGACAATAAATTTAAAATGCCAGCAGTTTTAAGAAACTCATTGGCTTTTGACAAAACAATTGACGGATACAAATTTACTCTTGAAGGTATGTACACAAAAGTAATTCGTGACTTAGAATTCCAACAAGTAAATAAGACAGACAATCCAACTTATTTTTCTTATGATACGAAACACGAAATGCCAATTTATGCTGCAAACATAAACTCAGCTTTCTCAAATGCTTATTTGTTATCAAACACAAACAAAGGATACCGTTACAGTATTACAGAAATGATTTCTAAAACTTACGATTTCGGTTTCAACTTTATGGTGGCTTATACTTACGGAGATTCTCGTGATATCACAAACGGAATTCGTAACTCTATGGAAAGTAACTTCCAGATGAATCAATCTTTGACTCCAAATAATCCGCAATTGGCAACTTCTAACTTTAACATCAAACATAGAATTGTTTCTAATGTTGGTTATGGAGTAAAATTAGCTCCAAACAATACATTTTCTGCTAACGTTTATTTCAATGCACAATCAGGAAATCCGTTTTCTTGGGGATTTGTTAACTCAACAATTGCAGGAACTGGACAAGCAGCAGGTTTAGCTTATATCTTTAAAGACGCGGCAGAAGCAGCGAAATATATTGGAGTGAATGCTGCAGGAGTTCCTTCTGCAACAGCAGCACAACAAGTAGCAGATTATGAAGCGTTCATTAACGGAAATGATTATTTAAAAAGCCGTAGAGGAACATTCACACAAAGAAATGGTGATACAACTCCATGGAACATTCAAGCAGATTTAAAATTAATGGATGAAATTCAGGTTACTAAAGTAGGAACTTTCCAAATTTCATTCAGCATGGCAAATATCGGAAACCTTATCAACAAAGATTGGGGAAGAAGTTATTTCGTTCCAAACACTTACAATTCAACAGCAAGTCTTGGTTTAACAAAATCTGGAAACTTAGGAGGAACTGCAACAGGCGATCCTACTTATACTTTCCAAAAACCAACTACTTCACCTTATACTGTAGATCAATTAGCTTCTAGATTCCAAGGACAGCTTGGCGTAAGATATTCGTTCTAAAAATTGTGTTTTTTTTATTTTTGATTATCTCCCCGTTTCTACTTTAGGAAACTGGGAGATTTTCCTTTTTATAATCTGATGAAATTTCAAAAACAGCATTATCTAACATTTTTGAAAAAGACTGTGAAACTTATTTTGCTTTTCTGTTTCCTTCTAAAATAGAAATAAGTATATTTATTTAACACTAACTAAACCAAATCGTTATTGCTGTTTTAATTCAACAGTAAATAAAAAATAAATCAAACCAACCAAAACCTATGAAAAGAAAATCCATAGTTATTGCGTTACATTTTCTTGCTTTAACCGCTTTTGCACAAGAAAATTTTCCGTACAAAAATCCAAATCTTCCAACCGAACAGCGTGTTAATGATTTAGTTTCCAGAATGTCATTAGATGAAAAAATCAATCAATTAATGGATTCAGCACCGGCAATTGATCGCTTAGGAGTTCCCGAATACAATTGGTGGAACGAATCGCTGCATGGCGTTGCACGTGCAGGTTATGCTACTGTTTTTCCGCAATCTATTTCAATTGCTTCTTCTTGGGATCGCCAATTAGTTTTGGATGTTGCCAATGTAATTTCTGATGAAGCGCGTGCCAAACATCATGAATATTTAAGAAGAGGACAGCACGGAATTTATCAAGGATTAACATTCTGGTCGCCAAATATCAATATTTTTCGTGATCCTCGTTGGGGTCGCGGACATGAAACCTACGGAGAAGATCCGTTTCTTACTGGCCAGTTGGGACTTAATTATGTGAAAGGACTTCAAGGCACAAATGACAAATACTTAAAAGTTGTGGCAACCGCCAAACATTATGCAGTGCATTCTGGTCCAGAACCGTCTCGCCATTATTTTGATGCAAATACAAGCGATGTCGATTTATACGAAACCTATCTTCCAGCTTTTAGAACTTTAGTCAAAGAAGGTCACGTTTACTCAATTATGGGCGCTTACAATCGTTTTAGAGGAGAATCGGCTAGTGCGAGTCCGTTTCTTTTTAATATTCTTCGAAATGACTGGGGATTTAACGGCTACATCGTTTCAGATTGCGGTGCAGTAACCGATATCTGGGAATATCATAAAATTACCAAAGATGCCGCAAGTGCCTCTGCATTAGCTGTTAAAAATGGTTTGGATTTGGAATGCGGAAGCAGTTTTAAATCATTAAAAGAAGCTGTAGAAAACAAATTAATTACGGAAGCAGATATTGATATCGCAGTAAAACGTTTATTTACAGCAAGATTTAAATTAGGAATGTTCGATCCAGACGAGATCGTTCCTTTCGCTCAAATTCCTTATTCTGACAATAATAATGCAGCACACGATTACCTTGCTCGAATAGCTTCGCAAAAAAGTATTGTTCTTTTGAAAAACCAAAACAATACATTGCCTCTTTCTAAGGATATAAAAACAGTTGCCGTAATTGGTCCGAACGCTGATGATGTTCAATCTTTATGGGGAAATTACAACGGTTTTCCTAGCAATCCAATTACAGTTTTAAAAGGAATTCAAAACAAATTGGAACCAAGTGCAAAAGTTTTATATGCGCAAGGAACTGATTTAGCCAAAGGAGTTCCAGCTATGAAAATTATTCCGTCTATTTATTTTCAAAATGAAAACGGAACGCAAGGTTTAATTGGAGAATATTATGATAATCGCGAATGGAATGGAAAACCTCTTTTTACTCGTGTAGATGATAATGTTGATTTTCATTGGGATATTGACACTCCAGATCCTCGTTTGAAAATGGGTAATTATAGCGTAAAATGGACTGGTTATTTGACAGTTCCTAAATCGGGAACTTATAACATTTCTGAATGGTCAAAACCATTTATGACGGTTCAAATTGAAAACGGAAAAGCTTCAGGCGGTAAAAACGATCACCATCCGCGTTTTCGTCCACAAAAAATTGATTTAGTAGCGGGAAAGAAATATAAAATAGAAATCAAATACCAAAATTATTATGGTGATGCCATTGCGCAATTACTTTGGGCAGAGCCGCAAGAAGACTTAGTTCAAGAAGCAGTACAAACTGCGAATCAAGCCGATGCTGTAATTTTGGTTTTAGGACTAAATGAACGTTTAGAAGGTGAAGAAATGAAAGTCGAAGCTGATGGTTTCAACGGTGGTGACCGAACTAGCTTAAATCTTCCAGCTAATCAAGAAGAATTGATGAAAGCGGTTAAAGCTACTGGAAAACCTGTAATATTGGTTTTAATTAACGGAAGCGCGCTTTCTATCAATTGGGCAAATGATAATATTCCTGCAATACTTACAGCTGGCTATCCAGGTCAGCAAGGCGGAAATGCTATAGCAGATGTTCTTTTTGGAGATTATAATCCCGCGGGAAGACTTCCTGTTACGTATTATAAATCTGTAGATCAGCTTCCTAAATTTGAAAATTATGATATGGAAGGCAGAACGTACCGTTATTTCCATAAAACGCCTTTGTATCCTTTTGGATTTGGTTTGAGTTATACCAATTTCAAATATTCTAATTTAAAGCTCCCAAAAACTTTAAATTCTGAAACCGATTTTAAAGTTTCTGTTGACGTAACCAACACAGGAGATCGCGACGGCGATGAGGTTGCCGAATTGTACATAAAAGATGAAAAAGCTTCTACTCCACGCCCAATCTGTCAATTAGAAGGTTTTGAGCGAATTCATCTTAAAAAAGGAGAAACAAAAACCGTTACTTTTACCATTACGCCAAGACAGCTTTCTATGATCAATAAAAAAAACCAGCGCGTTGTAGAGCCGGGCTGGTTTACCATTTTCGTTGGAGGAAAACAGCCAGACGGATCTAATGACATTCAAAGCGGAAGAATCAACTTTACAGGAAAGACTATAGCATTAGAAAAATAATCTTTATCAAAGTTGATTAAAAAAAACGAGCGCCAAATATTTTTGACGCTCTTTTTTTTATTTTAAAACATCGTATTTTCATCATTAGGATTAAAACTTCCTTTATCTGGATATTTAATGCTATCCTTTAGTTCTTCTACCCTTTTCGGATCAAACTTAGGCAATTGCAATTCGTTATTTTCTTTCCATTTTTTAACTATTTTAGAAACTTCTTCTGCTTTTTCATTAGAAACTGGAATATCTCTAGTCATGTAAAGTGTCTGCGAAGGATAAGCCAGAGAGGTTCCGCTTTTTTCTATAATATCCAACATTCGCAACAAAAGATCTTCTTGCACTTCTTGTGATGTTTCAAAATTAATAGCTTCAATATAAGACGTAATTTCAACTTTTAAAGCATCGGCTGTTATACCTGTAAAACGCACAATTGGTGGCGAATTTAGAACCGCAGGATGTGCATAAAGCAAAGATCGAAGTTCTACAAGCAAATAACGCATCTGATCGGGAGTTGTTTCCATTCTAAAACCAAAAATCGGATTGAATATAAATCGGTCGCGATGTGCATAATTTTCGATTTTACTAGCAGAAAGCTGACCATTCGGAATAGTTACAATACTACGAGCTGCGGTACGAAGTGTTGTCGAACGCATTCCGATAGATTCTACAGTTCCTTTTATGTCATCAATTCGGCAGTAATCGCCAACACGAAGCGGCTGATCGGCAATAAGGCTCACACTTCCCACAAAATTTTCTATTGTTTTTTGTGCTCCTAGAGCCAATGCAATCCCCCCTATTCCCAGAGCTGCAAGCCCAGCAGTTACATCAACTCCAATAATTCCTAATATGGCAATAATTCCGATAACGACAATTGCGGCTTTCATCGTACGACTTAAAAACAATACCGCAGATACTGCAGAAGCACGTCCGCGATTAGTCATTCTGCTTCTTGTAAACATGCTCACAAAATCGGTCATTCGCCAAAGCAGGATTAAAAAAGCTACAATTCCGATTGTGATTATTATGATGCTAAATCGCTGTCTAACAATTATCGAAATCCCCATTTTCTGTGTAAGGGCCACAAATAAAATTACCGTCAGATACATCTGAACGGGAAGCGTAAAAGCATCTATAACTGCATTACCTTTTTCGCTATCTGCTTTCTTCCAAATTTTTTGAAGCAGGAAAATAAAAACAAAGATTATCAGTCTAGAAAGCAAATATGTAACTACCGCCATCACAACTACCACTGCCCAATGTCCAATGGGAACATTTCCTAACTTTCTTTCTTTTAAGGCTTTTGGCAATACCCGATCTAAAAAAGTTTTTTCAACACTAACATCAGCTCCAAGAATTGCTTCTATCGTTTCCGCAGAAAAAAGCCATAAAGCCGGCTGACTATCATCGGATTGATTTTCTAGATAAAGTTGTATGTTTATTTTGTCTGTAGAAATATTTCCAACCAAATCTACACCAGTTGCCAAATTATCATCAATACGTCCTAATTCTTTATTGCTAAGAATTGATGAAGGAGAAAAATTTCCTCCCTGATCTAATAACTGCTGAAAAATTTTGGCTATTCGAATTCTTTCTGATGTTTTGCGATACGAACGTTTACTAAGCATAAAATACTGGCTCGCACGCAGATAATTCTGATCGCCAATTGCTTTGATGAAACCGTTGACAGTTCCTTGCGGTGTTCTTCTTCCTAATGAATCATCTGGAACTTTTTCAGGTTCTTCAGTAGCAGTTTTTGCTCCACCTAAAAGCTGTGCTTCTAGTTTGCAAGGAGTTATCATTACTACTAAAATCAAGAGTAAAAAAGAGAATAAACGTTTAGTACCTAAAATCATATTTTTTTGCTTTAGTAACTTAGACTATTAAAAATAAGAAATATCAAAGAAAAACAACTTGTTTGCGGTGGCTTTTTTTAATTTTCTATGCAAAAGCCTTCACTAGATTTCATAAGGGCGATTTTGGAACTCTTAATAAATTCTATTAATCCAAATTGATTTAATTTTTCAATCCAACCTTTTATTTCTTCATCTGTTCCTATAGCTTCTAAGATTGTATATTCTTTTTGAATCTCTGAAATTTTGAAATTATTTTCACGAAATAAACTTTCCATTTTCGTGTCATTCATAAATGTAGCTGTTGGAATTTTAAACAATATAATCTGTCTGGAAACAATTTCTTCATTTGAAGAATAATAACATTTAAAAACCTCTATAATTTTCTCTATCTGTGCTGCTAAATTTATGACTGTATCCAGTCTTTCATTTACTACAATCGTATGTCTGTACATTTTATCAATTTCGCAAATAGACATATTAAGGCTTAAAATTGCTATTTGTTTTCTTATAAACATTGAGCTCAGTTTAGTGATTAATCTTAATTGGTCTTCTGAATAAATGGTAAGAGTAAATTCGTTTTTCATTGTTTAATTTTTATTGATGCTTTTTTAGGTAAGTGAGGAAATAAAAAAGCCTTTCACATTTAGACTGAGAAAGGCTTTTTTGAATAGACAATAGAATCCTGACTCGTCATGTGATACGAATAATGATAATTGAAATAATAATGCTATTCTGAATTGAATTTTTCATAATTGCTGTAAACAAAAAAACCTCCCGTTGCGGGGAGGTTTTCTAAATTGTATTTTTACTTATTTATATAACATCCCTTCACTACTATCGAATGATAATAATGATAATAATTGCAGCGATGTTAATGATGTTTTTCATTTGTTTGATCTGATGCGCAAATATATTGATATTTTTTAATCTGCAAGCATTATTACAATAAACAAAAAATCCGTCTCTGTGGCGACGGATTTTTCTGTTTTTAAAATTTAAGGTATCAAAACGGCTCTACCTTTTATTTTTCCTTCTCTCATTCTTTCATAAACTTCGTTAGCATCATCTAGTTTATGTTTTTCAATTTCTATATGGATTTTCTTTTGTCTTGCTAAACCAACCACTTCCATCAATTCTGTTCTTGATCCCCAATACGGATTGGTCATACTTACTCCAAATGGCAAGCCATTCATACTGTATTGATAATGTCCGCCGCCAAGACCAACAATGGTAAGATCTCCATCAAGACTTACAACTTTTGTTCCTAAATCTATTGTAGAAGTTGCACCAACAAAATCTATAACCACTTTGGCTTTCTTAATTCCTGTAATTTTCTGAATTTGTTCTGCGGCATCAGCATCTTTAGAATTAATTGTGAACTCAGCGCCTAATTCTTTTGCAAAAGCCAATTTATCTTCGGTAACATCGCAAGCAATAATAGCTGCTCCGCTAATTTCTCTTAATATCTGTAAGGCAACGTGGCCTAATCCTCCAACACCAATTACGACAACAAACTCGTCTGGCATTAATTTCGGAAGCGAGCGTTTTATAGCTGAATAAGGCGTAAGTGCCGCATCTGTCAAGGGAGCTGCAATTACAGGATCTAAATCAAAAATAGGAACTAAAAGTCTCGAAGATGGTACTAACATATAATCGGCCATACCACCATCTAATCCTAAACCTCCACCATAGGCTTGCTCAGATTGATGATCACAATAATTTTCTTTTGATTGCTGGCAGGGTTTGCAATGACCACATCCCCACGGACCATAAACTAAAACGGCATCTCCTTTTTTATATCCTTCTACATTTTCGCCAATTTCTTCGATCCATCCAGCATTTTCGTGTCCTAGAGTAAAAACTGTCCCCACAACAGTTCCTTCGTCGATAATGTGCAGATCTGAGTGGCAAACACCAGCACCGCCAATTTTTAATAAAACTTCATCACCTTTAGGAATAGGTTTTTCAAGATCATTAACAACACGGACATCTTTGTGCCCAAAAAAACGTACTGCTTTCATAAAATAAACTTTTGATTACTATTCTACTAATTTACGATTTTGTATTTTCTATCTCGTTACTAAACAAGTTAAGTTTATCCTAATTTATTGAGTGTTTACGGGAGTTAATAGCTAAAAGAAAAATAAAAAGGGACGAAAATTGGGCATAAAAAAAAGAGAACCTAAGTTCTCTTTTTAAATTTTATACTGTTTAAAATCAGTTGAAGTTTTATCAGTTCAATCTAAACTAATTGTTCCGTTATTTAATTTTAATAATAAACAGACAATAAGATTTTAGAATTTGAACTCTCTATGTATTTTTCAAGTCTTTTAAAAAATTCATCGTTCACCATTGGACATCCGTGGCTGTTGATGATGTAGTAACCTTGCTCATCCTGAGGAACTTCTTTGTATTTGTGCAATACAATAGCACGTTTCATGGCATTGTTGTTCGTTTCATCTAATCCTGCAAGTCTAAAAGCTTTTCCGAAAACACCTTTATATGGTTTTTCTACTGAATATCTTCCTAAAGAAGTGCAATTAGAATTCGGAAGATTACTGAATTGAAGAATGTCTCCTTTAATTCCTGTCTCAGAACCTGAGCCATGCGCAACCAATCCCTGGTCAAGGATTTGGTTATTTTCTAAATCGTAAACAAAAAAACGGTTTTTTCCTGATTTAATCTTCATATCAACAAGAAAAGCAATTTTGCCATTATACTTGCGATTAGTCGCTGTAAAAGCCTTAATTTCATTTACATGATCTGTAAGTCTTGCAAATTCAAGTTCGCTTAATATTTCATCGTCTTCTCGTACATTCATCGTAGTGAAGGAACTTAAGGAAATAAGCAGTGCCACTAAAAATATTCTCATACCAAGCTGATAGTTAAGTTAATAATGATAATTTGGGGTTATTGATAATTTGTTGCTGCAAAATTATGCACAAAGTTTATACAATTCCCATATTATAAGTTAAAGATATTATAAATATCTGGAAATAACAATATTAAACGTTAAAGTTTGATTAATTAACGTTAATCTGCAACACATAATGCATCAAGTTTATAAATCGCCTGATCATTTTTTTTGTCTTTAGAAGAAGAATTGACTGTTCTCTCTAACCGGACTACCCATAATATAAAAAGTGGTACATTTTGGTGATACAGTAAAACAATACATTTGACCAAAAATCATAAAGCATCAAAATAAAAAATGAACGAACAAATAAGAAACGACTGGAGCAGAGAAGAAATTCAGGCCATTTATGATCAGCCTTTATTAGAATTGGTTTTTCAGGCTGCAACTGTACATCGCAATTGGCATAAACCCTCAGAAATACAGGTCTGCACCTTGCTTTCTGTAAAAACAGGCGGTTGTCCAGAAGATTGCTCTTACTGCGGACAGGCGGCTCGCTATCACACTGATATAAAAGTTCAAGCTCTTCTTCCAACAGAAAAAGTATTGGAACATGCACAAAAAGCAAAAGACGGCGGTTCTTCTCGCTTTTGTATGGCCGCAGCTTGGCGCGAAGTTCGCGATAACAAAGATTTTGACCGTGTTATCGAAATGGTAAAAGGGGTTAACGATCTTGGTTTGGAAGTTTGCTGCACATTGGGAATGCTTACCGAAGAACAAGCAATACGTCTTCAGGAAGCAGGTTTATATGCTTATAATCACAATTTGGATACTTCAGAAAGTTATTATGATGAAATCATCAGTACACGAAAATTTGACCAGCGTTTGGATACAATTAATAATGTTAGAAAAGCAGGAATAACTGTGTGTTCTGGAGGAATTATTGGTTTGGGAGAAACCTCATCAGATCGTGTTTCTATGTTGGCAACTTTAGCGACAATGCCAGTTCATCCAGAATCTGTTCCTGTAAATGCACTGGCTCGAGTAAAAGGAACTCCATTAGAAAATAATCCGAAAGTACCAATTTGGGATATGGTTCGAATGATTGCCACAGCGCGTATTATTATGCCTGCATCTGTTGTTCGTTTGAGTGCCGGACGCATTGAAATGACCGAAGAAGAACAAGCTTGGTGTTTTATGGCAGGAGCCAATTCTATTTTTACAGGAGAACGCGAAACGTTATTAGTAACGCCAAACCCAGGATTATCAGAAGACATGCAAATGTTCCAAAACCTCGGACTGAAACCTTTAACTAAAGAAGCTAAAAGTTCTTGTTCTGTGGTTTAAAATAAAAAAATTATCACCCTTTATAGCCCGAAAACTGTGCAATCTTGAAAACTTTCAGGATTGTGCAGTTTTTTTTTTAGTTAAAGAACTTTTGCGAAGCGAAGGTTATTTATATGTCTTTAAAATGGCTTCAATATTTTCATCTTTTGATAAATCCCAGTACCACCATTTATACAAATCTTTTTTTTCTGTTTCAAATCTCTTCATGTAAGCTATTTTTAATAAGCTTAAAAGTAATATTAAAGATTTATTGAGTTCATTTTCTGGAAGATTTAGCAATCTTTTCAGATTATGTGTTCCAACTCCTTTCTGGATTATTACGCAGGGTGTGTATGTTCTTCTTAATTTACTGTTTTCAATAGCAGGTTCAATATCTTCATCTTGAGCTTTGGCCTGTAAAATGAAAAAAAGCAAATCATATAAATACTTCTTTTTCTCCTCGTGACTAAACGTATTAAATATCAGTATCAAATCCTCAATATCTACAACACTCTGTCCATACTTAGTAACCAATATTACGTTTTCTAATTCCATTTTCTAATCTTCTTTTACCAGATAACGCCCCAATATATTAAAGTCTTATTCTTTCTGCTCGTTGCTATTCCTTTTGAATATCCATTTTGCCATTCAGGAGGCATTTGTAGATTTGGCAGTAAATTAAAATTTCCAAAACGATTTCCTGATTTAGCTTCTAATACATAAATATTAAAACTTTCATCTATAGAATTAAAAATCTTAAAATTTGGTACTGGATATTTCATTTTATAGCAGTCTCTATTTACCAACAATGAATCTAATATTTCAACCTTTTTTCTATTTTCATAGGTATATTTTGTTTCGAATCTATTAATGAAAAAAAGACATGAATCTTGGTATGCATATTTAGCAATAAAATGATATTTATTTATAACTGAATCAATTTTTAATGGATTTACATCATGCTCGTATAGCATGAAACAAATATCGTTTTTAGCTTTATTTTTATTGTTGATAATTGTATATGGATATGCAACAAGTTTATTTGGAAAATGAGACGTTAAAATCTTGTCAAATTCACCTTTACTTTTAAGATATTCGTTACTATCTTCTTTACTTATTACTTGACCATTACAACTTGCAAACATAATAGCAATAAATAGTAATCTTAAAAATATTATTTTATTCATAATTAAAGTTATTTTATTCTCTGTGACACAAATATCTTTGACTTTGTAAAGCTTTCATGAAAACTCTTCGACAGGGAAAAACATTTCCTCTTTTTAATCGACTACATAAACTTCTTTGGAGAATAAACAATCACTTGTTCTTAAAGTCATTTTGTCTGGTGATGTATTTTTTTGTGGTTTCAAAAATTTATGATCTCGTATAACTATATTTAAAATTTGCTTACCTTCCTTTTCAAAAACAGCTTTAAACTCAAATTTACCTGTGTTTAATGAATCAACATATGACAATAAAGCATTATTATTAACTTCATTGTAATTAGCTAATTCTTTGTTGATATTTGTTGATAAGATAAGTTCTAAAAACCTACTACTAGTTATAGTAGAATCTATATTTCTTACATCATATTGAAGTTTGCCATCCATTACTGTATTTATCTTTACTGTGTCAGGAAAACTACAAGATAAAATTTTACTCTTATTAAGATCGTTTTTCAAATCATCTTGTAAGTTTTGCTCTTTTTTGTTATTACAGGAAATGATAAATAAAACAATTGCACAACACCCTGCTATTTTAAAAATTTGCTTCATATTTTTTATTGAAATTTTCTAAAAGTCTCCAACTTTAAAACCAAATCTAATAATAAATTATAGAAAAACAAGATAAAAAAATTGCACAAAGTCAGAGACATTTGTGCAGCTTTACAGTAGAACTCTTCGGAGAGCGGGGATTTAAATTATATAGTTTTTCATTTGCATAAACCATAGTAATCGGGGGACTTACATTGATCGCCTCATTTTCTATCCAATAAATTACTATTTCAATGTTTAAGCCATCCCATGAGAGGTAAAATGAACGAATAATAAAGTAGCATTATTCCAACTAAAAAAAGGACAATACCTCCACAAAAACCTTGTAAAGCATTAGATTGACTGACAGAAGGTTTTTTATCCTTGATTTCTTTCCACCATTTCCAAAAGGATTTTGCAAGTAAATAACCGGAAGTGATTAGTACGACCCCTGTAATAGTACAATACATATCATTAATGTCATTCCAAAATAAAATATTATCCATGATTTTTAATTTATTTTTCTTGTAGTTTTTTGTTAATTGCATCTTCAGCAATACCTGTTTTTATCCCTAAACCTTGTTTTATTATTTCCCCCCGCTCTCCGAAGTATTCCTTATACGTTGCGCAAATGTGTCCGACTTTGCGTAACTCTAATTCTTCTTAATAACGTAAATTTATAAATGCCTCCAACTTTAAAACCAAATCTAATACAAATTATATAAAAACAAGATAAAAAAATTGCGCAAAGTCAGAGACATTTGCGCAGCTTTTCAGGTGAACTTTTCAACTAAATCCAAATCTTTATCGGTAATTTTACATTTCTAAGAAAGAAGAAAAAAACATGTATAAAAAAGCCTTACAACCACTAATAGACAATTCTACAGTTATTCTAATTATGGGTACAATGGCGGGTGAACAATCTATTGCCAAGCAAGAATACTATGCTAATCGAGGAAACCTGTTTTGGAAAATTCTGTTTGATATTTTTGAAGAAGAATTCAGTACCTCGTATGAAGATCGAAAAGCGCTGGTTAAAAAATATAAAATTGGACTTTGGAATGTTTTGGAAAGCTGTAAAAGAGAAGGAAGCAGTGATGCTACAATAACAGAAGAAAAAATAAACGATTTTGAAAACTTGCATAAACAATTTCCTAATATCAAATATGTCTTTTTTGAAAGTAAAGCCGCTGCAAAATACTTCCAGAAACACACTTTACCACAAGAAGGCATAACGTATATCACTTTACCTTCGACTAGCGGACTAAATGCAGGTTTAACAAAAGCAGAGAAAACAGAACAATGGAAAATCGTATCACAAACAGCTCTTTCTGAAATACGCTAAAAATTATTCCGTAAAAGAATTACCTATTTCTCATGATGTAAAAAAGTATTTCTTCTTCTAATTCCCTTGACAGATTTTCAAACTTCATTCTACGTCGGTAATTTTTTTCGCTTTTGTCTTTATAAAGTTCTGTTTTAGCAGTACTTATACAATAAGCGTCGCATATAACTTTAAATTTTTCATCTAGTATGTACAATTCTTTCATAGAATCAAAGTACGCTGCAAATTTAACATTATACAATTCGTCAGGAATAACGGCCATAGCTTTTTATTTAATTAATACTGTATTTCACCTTGTAGATTCATTTTTGATACTTCGATATAGAGACCAAAAAATTCTGCATCGAAATAATATTTAAAATTAGAATGAAAAAACTTTAATCTCTTTCTTTGAATCTCTGGAAATGGTTTCAGTTTATAATCTGAAACCAGAAATTGTAAAATGAACCCTCAACCGTTAAAATGCAACATGATGATTTCATGCATTTTATGAAATTACTAATCTTCTTGGAATCAATCACGAAAGTGTTCAAACTCATAAGTATCGTCTGAAAAAGAAGCTTATGATTATATCATACAATTTTATATCTTGCAGGAGGTTCTTTAAGTCTAACTGGTGCTTTACTAAGTAGTAAATTTGGATTTAAAGAATATGAGTCCAAAAAAAAACACGGGAGTCGTTTTCCTATCAAATGGGTAGAAATAAGCACACTCAAACAGGAATCAGCTACAAAAGTTAGAGAATTTGGCTGAACAATTATCTAAAACCTTAAAAAGAGAAATATTTTATATACAGATCTATTAATAAATCTTAAACAATAAGATTTACTATTTTTTTCTAATTAGACGTCAGAAAATCCTCTAAAAATAATCCAACCAATTCAATAATAATAATAATAATAATAATAATAATAATAATAATATAACCTTTTATTTACTATTTTTAGTTTTTTTAACTACCTCAAATACCATAAAATGAATCTGGATTTTTATAAGCCAAAAGATAAAATCTTAAAAAAATATATTGAAGGATATTACTTTATTTCAAAAGATAAAAATTCACAATCTATACAATATTTAACTTTCCCGAATAATTTTTGCATCTTGACTACTAATGAAGATCTTGATGTTGAGGTAAAAGAGAATGAAGTTATCATAAAATCTTCGCCAACTAAAAACATCATGACGTGTGTGGTTTCGCGTTATACGAAGCCTATGAAAATTCATTATAAAGAACTTATTAATGAAGTTACCATTTATTTTAAACCTTTAGGAATAAGTTACTTTTTAGAAGATTCAAAAAGCATTTTTTCGGAAAGTACTATATTGGATTTTACGTTTATGCCTGACTTTAATGCAAAAATGATCGAAATTTTCGGTTTCACAAGAGAAAGACAAATTGAAGAACTTGAAAATTATCTGCTTTCAAAATTACAAGTCAAAGATTTTTCTTTAATGGAAAAAATACTTTCTGACATTGAAACGGATGCAAAGATTGAAGAAATCGCGCTTAAACATCAGATAAGCAGACAGTATTTGAATAAAATTTTTACCAAACATATTGGCAAACCGCTTTCGGAATATCGAAAAATACACCGTTTTAGAAACTCCATTATAAAGCAGAAAGAAAGTAGAAATTTTTCTGAATTATCACAGCATGATTTCTATGATCAATCTCATTTTATTCGAAATTTTAAAGAGCTCACCGACAGGAATCCACAATTGTTTTTTAAAAATATAGACACAGAAAAAGAAAATATTTGGCTGTTTGTTTAAACAGTTTCCATTTGTACAATTCTAAGGTTTTGGGATAATTTACTTTTATCAAGTTGAAAATAAGTAAAACCCAAAAATCTCAAAAATATGAACTGGCAAAAAATTCATCTTTTCCTACACACCTTGTGTCGCTATTCTCTCGCTACAATTATAATTATGTATGCCTTTGCTAAAATATTAAAAACCCAGTTTGTATCTGAGCCCAGCGTTTACGATATGCCAATTGGCTCTTTAGACGGTTTTAGACTTACATGGTATTATTATGGCTACTGTTATTGGTACGGACTTGTAATCGCTATTACACAAATTGCGAGCGCTCTTCTCCTATTTTTTAGAAAAACTACTAGAATCGGAATCATTCTTTTCCTCACTTTTATGATCAATATTCTGCTAACAGATTTTGCCTATGAAATTCGCGCAAAAGAAGTCGCAATTACATTAACTCTAATGGCGCTATTTGTATTATTTTCTGATTATAAAGCTTTACTAAAATATTTTATACAGGAACCGCCACTGTTTCAAAATAGCGACAGACCTAAATGGATAAACAAAATCAGCATCGTTAAATTCATTTACATTCCAGCAGTATTCATTACCTTCTTTGTTGTGTTTACTAATTTGAAAGACGAATACTTGAAAGAAGATAAATTTTATGGAACTTGGGAAAATCTCAAAACCAAAGAACGCTTTCATTTTGAATCGATGAGCAGTTTTCAGATTAACAAGCTTGGCGAGTCAAAAAACATTGCAAATGGAGAATATTCGTTTACAAAAGACTCTTTAACTTTAAAATCAAGCGATAGTTTAAATAAAACAAAAAACTACTTAAAAGGAAAATACAGGTTAAGTCATTCTAGTTTGACTATTGCTACACAAAATGGCGATTTGAATTTTACACGAATTAGATAATACAATCAAAGCAAATAGGCCTTCAATAAAACTGAAGGCCTATTCTGAAAAAAAACAATTAAAACACAAGTTATCGCTTACCCAAAACTCTTTCTGGATAATCGGTAATAATTCCGTCAACTTGAAGCTGAATCATATTGTCGATTGCGACATTATCATTAACCGTCCAAGGAATAATTTTCATTTTTAAAATTCTCAAAGAATCTACTGTTGCTTTGTTTAACAGTTTATAATGCGGACTATAAATTTCTGGTTTAAAATCAAGCTGCGAAAGATTTTTAGCAATAGCTCCTTCTCCAACCAAATACGCCAATTTTATTTTTGGATATTTTTTATGCATCACATTTAATACCGTAGGATCAAAAGACTGAATATTTATCTTCTGTTCAATACCTTTTTCTTTAATAACTTTCATCACCATTTCAGTAAAAATTTCTGGATCTGGTTGTCTTTTGCCATAATCAGCTTTTTCAGATTTGATTTCGATATTATAACGAACAGGTTTAAGATTGTTCTCTTTGATAAAATCCTCGACAGTCTCGATAACTTCTGATAGCAATGGTTTATATGTTTTCTGTTTTTGCTGCATTGGGAAATTGGCATTCCCTCTCGAACCTCCATCAAACTTTCTGATGCTGTCGTAAGTCATTTCATAAAGATTATAGCTCTTTTCTTTATCCTTCGCAATTGCGTTCCCTGCAAAATCAGACATATATTGCGAAGACATAAAAGCTTCGTGAGAAACGACCACTTTTTGATCTTTAGAAATTACAACATCAAGTTCCAGAACATCAGCACCTTTTTTTACAGCGCTCAAAAAAGCTGGAATTGAATTCTCAGGAAAGTTCCCGCGATCGCCACGATGGCCTTGCACTTCTATAACATTTTTTGAAGTTATCGCTTTCTGACTTCCACAAGAATATACTGCCAAAACTGCTATTAAAACACAGATTATCTCTTTGATTTTTAACATCTTTTCTAAATCAATTATTTTACTTTATCTATTCTGTAAGTAGTATTTGCATTGTGCGTTTTACCAAACATATCAGTTGCTTTGATCTCGATTGCATGTTCTCCAATAGCAAGATCTGAAGGAATATTTCCTCTCCAAACGTGTGTACTTTTTTCTGGATCAGATGAACGTTTTCCTGGCATAAGCACTTCTGACAATTCCCATTCGTAAACCAATTCTACGTAAGATGGATCTTGAACTTCTACATATTCCATTTCTTTCCATTCTCCTTGATCTACTCGGTACTGCACTTTGTCTTTTTTACTTCCCATAAAGAAATTGGCAAACACACCAGATTTTGTGCGTTTCGCTTTAGCAACTACTTTTGGAGCAAAAACTTTCATTTGGTAATTCTCAGGTTTTCCTGCCACTTTGTAATCAACAGTATATTTATTTCCATTAAAATGAATAAAAGCATACCCTTTTGGCGTTCCATCTCTCATCACTGAAATTGGAATTCCTTTTTCATCCAGTTTTCCTGAATACCAATCTCCAGAAGTTGTTCCGATATTATAATGATGATGAGGTGTTTCTTGTAACCATCCGTCTTTCTTTTCGAAAAAATCTTGCCTTTGCAAATGCGTATGCGCTGAAAGAGAAAGCGTATTCGGGAAATCTTTCAATAATTCAAATAACTTCTGACGGTCTTCATCTCTAAACGAATCGTCTTTAGCATCTGGCTCACTTATCGGAATATGGAAAGCCATCACAATTAAATTATCCTTTGGAACAACTTTCAAATCATTTTCTATAAATTGCATTTGTTCCTCAGTAAATCCGCCCCAATAACCTTCGTGATCTCTTGGGTCTGGATACAAAACATCATCCAAAACAATAAAATGCACTTTTCCATAATTGAAAGCATAATTAGCTGGACCAAAATGAGCTTCGTAAGTTTCATCGGCTAAATTATCTGCTTTAGCATCAAAATTTAAATCGTGATTTCCAAGAAGATTGTACCACGGAATTCCAACCTTTTTAACTGCTTGAATGTACGGATTGAATAAACTAAGATCATTCCCAACCAAATCTCCCATACTTAATCCGAATGGAATATTTTTGATTCCTTCTACTTCAGAAACAATTCCTCTTGTAAAAAAATCAACTTCTTCTAACGTGTAAGGCTGTGGATCTCCGAAAACAAGCGCTGTAAAATCAGCCGTTTCCTTTTGCGGAATCAATCCGAAATCTACCGATTCTGGAAGTTTTCCCGTTGGAGCCACTCCTTCAAACTTCCCTTTAGGCGAACCCGAAGGTTTATGATTGTAGAAAAATTGAGGTAAATTGTCCTTATTCACCTGAATTTTATACGCTGAAGGTTTGATTACCGCTATAATCGCGTCGTCTTTTAACTGAAGTTCGTAATTCCCTTTTTTATCCGTCAAAACTACTTCACGACCATTGGTAACGGCAACATTTGCGATTCCTTTTTCCTTTTTTTCTTTTTTACCGTTCTTATTTAAATCTTCATAAACGATTCCTTTTACAGTTGTTTGCGCGGTTAAAAAACTACCAAACAACAATGCACTATATATAAATGTCTTTTTCATTTTTCAAATTTATTTATCCCACCAAACTTTAGTATTGATATTGTCACCTCCAACCATTTCAACGGCTTCCAAATAGTTTTCGTTATTTTTAATCTGCTGATTATCTGGATAAGTGAATCTTGACGGCATCACTCCGTTATTAAGCATTGCAGTTGTTGTTGGCAATACAGGAAGTCCAGTTCTGCGGTATTCAAACCACTGCTGATAATCTGTAAAATACAAAGCGTAGTATTTTTGCAGCATGATTCTTTCTAGCGTTCCATCGTATTGTGCTTCAGGTTTACTGAAATATGTTGTCGGAGTTGTTGCTTTTAATTGCTCGATTCCAGCTCGAACGCCTTTTTCGTAATGCCCTTGTGCATCTGCGATAAGTCCACGTTGTGCCAATTCTGCTTTGATAAACTCAACTTCAGCATACGTAAGAAGAAAGATCTGCATCGGATTTTGCACTTGCGTATTTAAAAGCGTTGAAGCATTGTATTTAAACTGAGAATCTGAACCTGCATAAGCACTTGTAATTCCTTTAAAACCAATTGGTGCATTGGTTACCAAAGCTGTTGCTCCTGTTGCAATTATGGCTCTTCTCGGATCTTCAAGCGTATTTAAATTATCAATAAAGAAAGAAGCCATTTTGATATTCAAATTAAAATCTTGAGGTCTTCCCCACGGAGACATATTCGGAGAAACACCCGTTATTTTCAAAATAGCACTTTCGGCAGTAGTAGTAAAAACAGGATAAATTTCTGGATGATCTGACATATAAGCCAATTTCTGAAAAGCGCCCATTTCTGTTCTGTTCGAAACTCTTAATAGCAATCTCATTTTTAAAGAATTCGTAAACTTCTTCCATTTCAAAACATTATTCTGAAACAAAATGTCTTCTGTATAAATCATGGCTTTACTGGTGTCATAAAGCGTATTGGCTCTTTCTAAATCTGCTAAAAGCGTTTCGTAAATAAACTCTTGTTTGTCGTATTTTGGATATAAAATTCCGTCTTCTCCACGAACTGCTTCCGTCATTGGAACTGGCCCAAAAAGATCCGTAAGATTGGCGTAAACCAAAGCATTAAGCGTTAAAGCAACTGCTTCGTAATTGCCGTCTCCAGCTTTTACAGAAGCCATTCGCATTTCTCTAATATTCGAAAGCCATTTATAATAATTATTCCAAGCCGAGTTACCGATATTATTGCTCACATCATAACGATGCAAACCTCCAGTAATACTTGGAAAAGGAAGCGAAACCTGCATAAGATTGAAAGTAACATCTACACTTTGAGTGGCATTCTGCGAAGCAATTCCGTAAATAATCGGATTCAATAATGTTCCTGGACTAATTTCTGTGATAAGATTAGGATTCTCGTTAAGTTCTTCAAAACCTGATGAACAAGAAACACTAATTCCTGTAAGTAAAAGGATTATTGCTGTAATTTTTATCTTTTTCATTGTCTTATTATAAAGTCAAACTTAAATTGAAACCATAAGTTGCTGGAGAAGGCATCTGCCCCATTTCTATACCTGGTAAAATAGTATCTCCGTTTAATGCTGCTGTTTCTGGATCATAAATTGGGAAATCTGAAACGGTAGCTAAATCTCTTCCGAATACTGAAAATTGAAGAGATTGCAATCCCGTATTTTTCAGCCATCTTTTTGGAAGATTGTATTGAAGACTGATTTCACGAAGTTTTCCAAAAGAAGCATCGAAAGAGTTTGACTCGATGTTTGCTCTTCGGTAATAACGACCATACCAATCTGCAGTTTTTACTTGTTTTGTATTTTGAGAATAAGAACCGTCTGCATTTTGAACTACACCATCACCGATGATGAAACCGTCTGTCCTACCCAAATTATTTGAATTTAATTTTCCTTGCTCAGAAAGTTTGTGGTGCGTCTGAGAATAAATAATACCGCCATACTGACCGTCAACAGTCACATTCATAGTAAAATTTCCAATCGAAAAACTATTCGTTAAACCCGCTTTCCATTTTGGACTTGCGTCTCCAATGTATTGTATTTCTTCAGGATAAGCCGGAAGACCTGCGTCATCGTAAACAATTTGACCATCAGGAGATCTCACAAATCCGAAACCATAAATAGCACTTGTAGTTCCGCTGACTTTTGCTATAATAGAAGCTGTTCCTCCAGTACCAATTATCTGCTGACCGTCGATTCCTTCTGGCAATTCCATTACTTTATTCCAGTTGCGCGACCAGTTTATAGTCGAATTCCATTTGAAATTTTCGCCATCAATAATTTTTCCGCCAAGCGTAAGCTCAATTCCACGGTTTCTAACTTTTCCTCCGTTTAAAACTGCTCCGCTGTAACCTGTAGAAAAATCCATCGGAATATCAATAATCTGGTTTTTCGTTATACTTTCATAAACTGTTGCATCAGCTGTAAGTCTATTTTTCAGCATTCTAATTTCAAAACCCGTTTCAAAACTTGTAGTAATTTCAGGTTTAAAATGATCGTTATACAAAACCGTCAATGTCTGTGCAGAACTCGGAAAAGCACTTTGCCCGTAATATTTCTGTGTTTTATAAGGTTCTGTATCATTTCCTACTTGAGCAAAAGAAAGTCTGTATTTTAAAAAATCAATTGTTTTAGGAAGCGTAAACATTTCAGAAATCACCGCACTGGTATTAATTGACGGATAAAAGAATGAATTGTTTTCTACCGGAAGCGTACTTGTCCAGTCGTTTCTTCCTGTTACGTCAACAAAAAGCATATCGCGATATGACATTGATATTAAACCATATAAACTGTTCATTTTTTTATTAGCATCACCCAAAGTCAAAATTGGCGCACTAGAACCATTTGAAAGTTTGTAAACTCCAGGAACAACCAAACCAGTTACTTCAGCTTCAGTTCTTCTGTATTTATAGCTCATTGAATTTCCTCCAGCTGAAGCTGAAAGCGAGAATTTATCTCCGAAATCCTTTTTATAAGAAAGTAAAAAGTCTGAGTTAACTTCTTGTTTGAAAACATCTTGTCTTTCATAAAAACCTTTCGCATATCTGTTGATACTGTAAGGTCTTTTTTGTTCTCTGGTCTGATTGTACGTATTCATAGAAGAACGCAACATCAACTCTAAATTTGGAGACAAAGTGATATTCGCAAAAATATTACCCACAATCTGATCGCTGTCTAAAGTATTTGTAGCCTCATAAGCAATCAAATACGGATTGTCGATGAAAGAACTAAAAGGATGCAACTGCTGAATCTGCTCTTTTCCTTTCTCCCAAATCGGGCGATACCAATCTAAATCAATATTAGGCTGTTGGAAAATCATGAAATAAGCGATAGATCCGTTATTGTATCCTGTAGAAGGAAGATTATCACTATTTCTAGTATTGTAATTTACTGTTGTTCCCAGTTTAATTTTATCAGAAACCTGATAATTGGCGTTTACAGCAGCTGTAACTCTATCAAAACCAGTATTTGGCATAATCCATTCATTCTTTTGATTTCCAAGAGAAAGACGCATCGAACCTTTATTGTCACCGCCTTGAATAGAAATGTTATTGTTTAAAGTCACACCCGTTCTCCAGAAATCTTTACGGTTATCTCGATAAGATTGCCACG
Organism: Flavobacterium sp. HJSW_4; assembly: GCF_042436695.1. Classification (NCBI taxonomy): domain Bacteria; kingdom Pseudomonadati; phylum Bacteroidota; class Flavobacteriia; order Flavobacteriales; family Flavobacteriaceae; genus Flavobacterium; species Flavobacterium sp. HJSW_4. Next base: position 31,077 of record NZ_JBHNPP010000017.1, on the reverse strand, counting down.
GAAGTCTTCCAGCAGATTGACCTTGCACGGCAGGATCATATTGGTAGAAATTTTGTCCTGTAAAAGCTGGTCCCCAAGCACTGCTCGTTCCGCTTGTTGAAGTTCCATCCGCAGAATTCCCATAAGAATAATATTGGTTACCAGATGTATCTGGAGAATTTCCTGTTCCTTGTCCGTAACTATACTGATAATCTGGCCATCTTTGAATTACATCGAAAGTAGCTCCAGTATTGAATGAAATTCCTAGACCTTTATTTTTCTTTCCTGATTTTGTTGTAATAATCAAAGCTCCATTTGCCGCGCGACTTCCGTAAAGCGCAGTTGCACCTGCGCCTTTAAGAACTGTTACCGCATCAATATCATCAAGATTTAAATCAGAAATTCCGTTTCCGTAATCAATTGGAGAATCTTCTCCCATATACGCGCTTGTAGAACCAGACGTTGTCATTTCCGCATTCACTGGAACACCATCTACCACAATAAGCGCGTAATTTCCTTTTGGGCTTAAAGATCTGTTTCCTCTAAGTGTAATCTGCTGTGAATTTAAAGGACCAGAACCCGTTGAAGTTATGCTTAATCCTGCAACTTTTCCTTTAAGACCAGACGACCAGTTATTAGGTCTTCCTTGCGATAAATTCTCCGATTTTATGGTTTGCTGAGAGAATCCTAATCTTTTTTCTTCTCTTTTAATTCCTAATGCAGTTACGACAACTTCATTCAATTCGCTTGTGCTCAATTTCATTGTCACAATAATTGGACTAGCGCTGGCAGCAACTTCCTGAGAATTATATCCCACATAAGAAATTACCAAAACAGCCGACGAACTTACAGCAAAACTGAAATTACCTTCCATATCAGTCATCGTAGAAGTTTTTGTTCCTTTTTCTAGAATGGTAACTCCTGGCATTGGCATTCCGCTTTCGTCTAGTACTTTTCCGCGAACATTCATCTGCGCGCGTGCATTGTGCGTAACGGCAATCGTGTTGTTCAATTTTCTAAATGACAATCCGGTTTTTGCTGCAATTTTATTTAGAACTCCGTCAAGGCTTTCTTTTTCTACATAAATCGAAATTCTTTGTGCTGTTCCCGATATTTTTTCATCAAAAACAAAAGTGAAAGTCGTTTTTTGTTCTACTGCTTTAAAAAATTCTGTAATTGTAGCATCTTTTAAATTTAGGCTTATTTGTACGTCTTTAGCAGATTGACCTAAGGCAAATCCGTTAAAGGAAAAAATTAATAAAATCATTAAGTAAAGATTTTTCATCTTTATATACTTATTGAAAAAAAATTGTAGTTTCGTGTTCATTACTATTAGGCTATAAATTTTATTTTTAGTCTTTTCTAAAAGCCCGTTTCCGTTGCACCGGAAGCGGGTTTTGCTTTTTATTTTCTTATGGCGTCTTTTTTCTTATACTGATTTGGTTTTTAGTTGTGTAATTTATTTTTAGCTGTTTCAAATAGGCAATACTTTCTAGAACATTCTCCAGTTTTTCATCTTTAAACTTTCCTGAAATAGTAAGATCATTAAGTTCTTGATCTTCAATTACAATATCGACGTTGTACCAGTTTTCGATAATTTTAACCGTTTCAGAAAGTTTGGTATTTTTAAGAATAATCGTGTTGCTAATCCAAGCGATTTTATCATCGCTATTTTCTTTAGAAATCTTTAAATCTGAATTTTTGATTAAATCGGCTTGCTGATTTTTAGTGATTTGCACTTTTTTTCCAGTTGGAGAAGTAACTTCCACTTTTCCTGTAATGACACTCACTTTTGTATCGTGATGATTATAAGAATTGATGTCAAATGAAGTTCCGAGAACCCTAACTTTTACATCATGAGTTTGTACAATAAAAGGTCGTTTGACGTCTCTAAAAACTTTAAAAAAAGCCTGTCCAACAAGTTCTATATTTCTTGTCGAGTCAAATTCTTCGGGATACGTAACGCTACTATTAGAGTTTAGTACAATGACACTTCCGTCTTCAAGAAAAATCTCTTTCTTTTCTCCTTTGGCAGTAACTTGGGTAATTGTTGCAGGTTTGAAAGCAAATTTGGCTGCAGTAAATGCAATTGTTAGTCCGACAACTAAAACGGCTGCTACTTTTAATGCTTTTCGAATAGAATATGTTTTTTGTTTAACTTGTAATTCTGAAAATATTTTGTTTAGAATTACATCGCCTTTATCATCAGATATATCATTTTCGATATCTAATGTTTGATTTTGCATCTTATCAAAAAAAGCTTCAACAGCTATTTTTTCTTCTGGTGTGCAAGTACCTTTTTCGTATTTTTCTGCAAGAAGCAGAAAGGTTTCTTTTTTCAAAATAATATGCTTTTATATACAAGTCACATTTTTTGAATTGAACAAGTAGTCGAAAAAGCAGGCTTAACGTTTTCTTAAAACGAGTGTTTTTTAGTTAACATAAAAGAATGCCGCCCAGTAAAAAAGAAGATAATTATATGATGCAGAATTTAAACGAAGCTGCTTCAGAGCATTGCTAATATGCTTTTCTACCGTGTAAATAGATAGATTAAGTTTTTCGGCTATTTCTGCATTAGTAAAATTATCAATTCTGCTAAGCAAAAAAACCTCTCGGCATTTCGGAGTCAGTTTATCAATTTGATCATTGATATTTTTCTCAAAATCAATATATTCCAAGTCATTGATGGTAAAACCTGGATCTGGAATCGTATCTAATACTTCAATATGCTGCTGATCAAATTTTAAGTTTCTAATCTGATTGGCAATTTTATATTTTACAGCTCTAAAAAGATAAGCTTCAAGATTTAAGATTACTGTACTTGATGCATTTTTCCAAAGACTGATAAAGATTTCCTGCACCATGTCTTCGCAAACTGCTTCATCTTTATAAATCTTAAAAGCATAGGCATAAAGCTTTTTCCAATAACGGTTAAAAATAATTGAAAACGCAGTATCATTTCCCTCAAAAATTAATTTTTGAAGTTCATCGTCAGCCATTTTCAAAAGATCTTTTTCCATGTTTAATTAAAAAAACAAATGAAAAGCAACAGACAAAAAATACCTAAGAACTTAATTTAACTTTGTGTTAAATTAATTAGAAGGCTGATTTAATTGGTTTCGAAACATAAACAACGTTTGTATCTTATTGAAAAACAAACTGTAATAAAATATATTACTTAAGTTAGAAGATATCAGCTTTCATCAAAGAGGCTTCTCATTCATAATCTTAACTTCAACAAATGTTAAATATTGAGTAAAGCCCCGTAAACTCTAATATTTTTCTTTATATTTGTAATAGATGCTCTAAGAAAGTAGTTTTAAAAATTCTTACAGTTGCGATAAAATATTTTTCTCCAACTCACGTTTCAATAACAAAAGAACTTTAGACTTCATTTTAGAAGCATTAAAAAAAATGTAATACCAAATAGCCCCAGACTATGAAAAAAATTACTCTAATGATCTGCTTACTGTTCGCTGCAGGAGTAAGTGCTCAACAAGAAAAAGGAATTATCGGATACACTAACTGGTTAGACAACTGGACAGAATTTAAGCCACAAAAAGCTGATTCTAAAGAAGCTAATCAAATTCTTGCTGGTAATATTACCGAAAACACTAAACTGATGAAAAAAAATGTATACATCCTTCAAGGTAATGTATATGTAACTAATAATGCAGTATTGACAATTGATCCAGGAACTGTAATAATCGGAGATGTTGCAAGCAAGGCAACTCTTGTTATTACTAAAGGAGCTAAAATTATGGCAGAAGGTCAAGAAACTGACCCTATCGTATTTACTTCAAATGCTAGCATGAAAAAAGCTGGCGACTGGGGTGGTTTAGTAATCCTTGGTGATGCGCCTATCAATAAATTTGGTGGTGTAGGTTCTTATAACATGGATCTTGATCCTGCTTTAACTGTATACGGTGGAAACAATGTAGCAGCAAGCTCAGGAGTTTTGAAATTTGTTAGAATCGAATTTGCTGGAAAAAAAGTAAAAGGAGCAGATAGCTTTAATGGACTTACTGTTGCTGGAGCTGGAAATAAAACTGTTTTAGAAAACATTATGGTTAGCTACTCAGGTGGAGATTCATTTGCTTTTTACGGTGGAGATTTAAATGCTTCTCAATTAGTTTCTTATAAATCAATCAACGACGATTTTAAAATTACTCAAGGAGCACAATGCCGTTTGTTTAACTCTTTAGCTGTGAGATCTTCTTACCTATCAAGTAACAAAGATGGTTCAAGATGTTTAGAGGTTAAGGCTTTTGAAAAGAAAAGTGAAACAGACTTTACTAGAAAATCAACTTTCGTTTCTGCATCAAACCTTACTATGCTTAACGACAGCGAAAACATTAAAGCTGATATTCAATCTGGTTTAGTTAAAGAAGCAATTTACGTAGCTGATAATACTTCATTAGAACTTAAAAGAAGTGTTGTTTCAGGATTTAATCCAGCTGTTTTATTAGATAGCCAAACTGTAGTAAATGGTGATAACTTGAAGAAAATCAAATTTGAAGAAATGTTTTTCAACCAATGTACTGGAAACATTTTTACAGAAAACAATAAAGATAATTCTGATTTAGAGAACTGGTACGGAAATAGTGTTTTCTCTAATGTTTATTCACAAACTGACAATAAAGAAACTTTCGTAGATATCTACAATGGAAAAAGACCAGATTTCAGACTTCAATTAGGAAAAATCACAGCGTCTAGCGGAAAATAAGTTTTTAAAATATCCATAAAAAAAGAGGAAACACCTTCACAGGCCGTTTCCTCTTTTTTTTGTTTAACCTTTTCCTCAAGAAAAAACTTTTGAAGAAAAGATTTTTTATTCTACATCTTCTGCAAACGGATGCAGTTTAAACTTAATATCATAAAAAAAAAGAGATATCAAATCTGATATCTCTTTTTAATTCAATCTAGCTTTTAATCCAGATCAAAAGCTTTCCCTAAATGTTCTTCCATGACAAAATATGGATCATCAGTATGCGTCATAGATCTAATATGAATTAAACTCGTTTTACTCATCATTCTAAGCATCTGTCGTCTCTCACATTTGACAATTTTACCATTCTCCTCTCTTTGTCCTGCTGTAAAAGCACTTCTTCCGTGCGCACACAAATGATTATTGACAAAAATAACATCTCCTGAATCAGGAATATATTCGCTGTTTATTAACTCTTTTGCCTCGTTCCAGAATTCCGTTAAATTGTACAATGCTTCGGGAGTCTGCCCTGCCTTTTCATTAAAAATCTGCTCGGCAGCGTCAAATCTTATAAAAGGCAATTCTTTATTTCCGTATAAAACAGAAGCCAGTGGACCTTCATTAATTTCCTCCTCGTAATTGGCATCTTTTGGACATTGGTAAATTGGCTCAAAAAGTTTTTCCATTATAGGATTTATTTTACCATGCGATCTTACAGAATAAAGTGTCGAAGGAACTCTTTCTTCATTTCGAAGATACAAGAAACTCAAAAAATCTGCCTGATGAAGAAGAAATGCATCTTCTGTATGAACATATAAATCTGTTTTTGATCCTGAACCTGTCTGCGTTGCTGCCATTTTTTCGTCTGGAATTACAGCATGAAGTATTCCGCCACCCTTTCGTTGAGCATAATACTGAACAGGTTTGGACGGTACAGCGCCATGCAATAACGAACAGATAAAGCCATATTTATTAAGTTTTGAGTAATCTGCACTCTGCCAGTTTGCAGGTGTCGGCCCTAAATATTCCTGATCAACTTCCAAAAGTCCTTTAAAAACAATTGCTCCATATTGGTCTGCTGAAAAGTCTGTTCCAAACTGGCTTAAAATCCTAGCTATTCTTTCAGGCAACAATTGAAAAGAATGAAGATGAAGCGCTGCAATATAATCTGGGTTTTCATAGGAGCGAAACGCCTTCTCTAAAAGAGTCCCAACATTAGATAAAATGTTTCTCTCTTGGGGCGTAATTTCTACAATTAGTGGACTTGTAGGAATTTGATAAGCATAATTTTCTCTAACTGGTATTTCATCTTCAATTACTGACTGTGATTTCATTTCTTACGTTTATTTTATAGTTAATAAAAATTTGGATAAATAAAAAACACAAACTACTGAAAACAACCAATATACAAATAAAACATCATTCAAATACATTATTAAAATGTAAAGAATTTCGTATATTTTTTTACTGTTTTATTTTTTTTTATAAAGATTAATTTCTACATTTGTTTACGCTGTTTTTATTCATTCTAAATAAAATCTACTTACAAATATATTTAGTTTTGCATTTTAAAAAAAGAATTTTCTTAATTAATTTTTAAAAAAAATATGAATATTAGTACGAAAGTCAATGAAATTAAGCTGTCAGAAAGTGTACATCGACAGAAAAAAATTTCTAAAATCATCCGAGCCAGACGAAGTGTTTACGCAGGAGATTTTATAAAAAAGGAAATTCCAGATAAACTATTAGAAGAAATTTTGACCAATGCGCTCTGGGCGCCAAACCATAAAATGACAGAACCCTGGAGATTTCTTGTTTTAAAAGACAGCTATCTCGAACAATATGGCATTTTCATGGCAGATTACTTCAAAGATTCTTATTCCGAGCTCAGTGCACAAGCTAGGATCGAAAAACTGGAGTATCTCAAAAACTATCCTCTAAATGCGGCCTGTCTAATTGGTATCGTAATGGTTCGGAATACCAAAATTAATCTTCCCGAATGGGAGGAAATTGCTGCCGTATCATCAGCTGTCCAAAATATTGCTTTAACCTGCACGGCATACAATATTGGAAATTACTGGAGTACAAAACAGGTTGCAATAGATTATGTTTCCCAATTTGGGCTTGCTGACAATGAAAAATCACTAGGTCTCCTCTATCTCGGATATTATCCTTCTGATTTAAAAATTTCAAAAAAAAAGAGAACTCCTCTATCGAAGAAAGTTTCCTTTTTAAAATAATCATTAACTGAACTATAAAATTTAAAACTATGAATAATACGGTCCCTACCACACAGGAATCTAAAACCACGCTTACTGAAGCGGAAAATTTTAAAGACATTTTCAGCCAGCATTCTGATAAAGAATATGCAACTGCTGTAAAATCTGCGCAAGAAAGAGTCAGCAGTTTTTTAAAAAATACTACCAAGCCGTTCACAGGCATCAGGCCAGATGAAATGAAACGTATGGTTGAGGCAATTGATCTTGATGAACCGCTTCCAGATTATCAGAGCCTTTTTGATGAAGTTGATGAAATTTATGTTAACCACGCTACAGCTTACCACCTTCCTGAATACATTGCACATTTGAACTGCCCAGTAGTTATACCAGCACTTGCGGCAGAAGTTTTAATAAGTGCCATAAATTCTTCGCAAGACACTTATGACCAGAGTGCTGGAGGTACTTTTATCGAAAGAAAACTAATCGATTGGACTAGCGAACAGATTGGTTACCAAAATGGAGATGGAATTTTTACAGCAGGAGGTTCACAAAGTAACTTAATGGGGCTTCTTTTAGCGAGAGATTATTATGCTTTAGAATACCAAAAATGGAATATCAAGCTTGACGGTCTTCCTCCTGATGCTTCAAAATTTAGAGTTTTTGTTTCGGATAAAGCGCATTTTAGCAACCATAAAAATTCGTGGATTTTAGGATTGGGCGAACAAGCGGTCGTTCACGTTGATGTTGATGAAAGATATAGAATGGATCCTGAAAAATTAGAAAAAGCCATAGCTTCAGAAATTCAAAAAGGAAATATTCCAATTGCTATTACGGCAACTGCAGGTACTACCGATTTTGGAAATATTGATCCGCTTCAGCCGATTGCTGCCATAGCAAAACGCCACAATATCTGGCTTCATGTTGATGCTGCTTATGGTTGCGGACTTCTATTGACTGATACGCACAGACATCTTTTAAAAGGAATTGAACTAGCTGATTCTGTAACAATTGATTATCATAAATCATTTTTTCAGCCTATCAGCAGCAGTGCTTTTATCGTAAAAAACAAACTGCATTTAAATATTATCAAGCATCACGCCGATTATTTAAATCCGAAAGAACAGGATTACGATGCACTTCCAGCCCAAATCAATAAATCGATTATTCAGAGTACGCGCCGTTTTGATGCTCTTAAATTGTGGTTCACGCTACGTTATCTGGGCAGAGAAAAACTGGGGAAGTACACTGACACCATCATCGAGACTACTCAACAGGCCGCATCGCTTATTGGATCAGATAAAAATTTCGAATTATTATGCGAATCTGATATGGGAGTTTTAGTGTTCCGTTATCTGGATGGTCCTGCTGAATCTAATTCTTGCGAAGTCAACAAATACATCAAAGAAAAACTTTTTTTCAGCGGAGATGTTTTAGTAGCCAGTACAAAAGTCAATGGCGAATTCTATTTAAAATTTACCATTTTCAACCCGCTCACTACTGTAAATGACATAAAAAACATTCTTAATCAAATAAAACAAAACGGAAATGAATACCACAGACTTAACTAATTATCAACAGCTTGCTGAACAAGTAAACTTTAAGTCTCTGCTGAATTGTTATTGCAGAGAATTTAGCAACTGGAGCCGTTACGAAGGCATTCCTAAATATGATCCCGCTCTAGCTGATTTTATGCAAACGATTAATCATTCTTCTTTTTTGAGATTTGATTTTGCTTCAATTGGGCAAGAAGTTTTCGCTCCTTTAGTCTACTTTTCAGAAAGTGGTGTTCATGCTTTTATTTTTCCAGTTGTATCTCGCGATCTTGCTACAGATACATTCAGAGAAATAAATCCAATGGAATTTGCTGGGTTTGCCGCGCTTTATTCTAAAGAAGAATATCCTGATGCAGATGCAAGTTCAACTCAGGAACGCATGCAAAACAGCATTTCCAATCTCGCTTTATATCTGGAACATCATAAAGAAAATGGTTTCAGTGCTAATAGTCCAGAAATGAGTTTTATAGAAGGGGAACAATCTTTGATTTTAGGACACAATGTACATCCATTGCCAAAAAGCAGAGAAGGATTTACCAAAGAAGAATTGTTTCAATATTCTCCTGAAACCAGAGGAAACTTTCCGCTTCATTTTTTCCTTATTCATCCTGAAAATGTAATTGAAAAAAGTGCAGCAGATGATCTTCCAACGGATTATCTTCGAAAAGAAATTTCAAAATATAACAGTAAAAATGCTGAAGAACTTCTGGCTTTATATCCTGATTTTAAAGTAGTTCCTACTCATCCTTGGGAAGCATCCTATTTATTGGAACTTCCAGAAGTAAAAGAAATGGAAGCTAAAAAGCTACTTTTTAACTTGGCGCAATTAGGACCAGATTATACTGCAACTTCATCTGTTCGAACAGTTTACAACGCTCAAAGCAAATGGATGTATAAATTCTCTTTACATGTAAAAATCACTAATTCTTTCCGTGTGAATTACTTGCATGAATTAAATCGTGGTTACGATGCTGCTAGACTTATGAAAACAGATTGGGGAAAAGGAATTCAAAAAGATTATCCTCAAATTCAGCTTATTACAGATCCTGCTTTTATCGCTGTAACTTATAACGATCAAATTATTGAAGGTTTTAGCACGAGTATTCGCGAAAATCCTTTTAACGAAAATGCTGCTTCGAAAAATGTTTCTATGGTAGCTTCTCTTTGCCAAGAAGGATTTTTGGGTGAACAAGCAAGAATTCATAATGTAATTAATGAAGCTGCGAAAAGAACGAATGCTTCTCCAAGAGAAACTGCTATTTCTTGGTTCAAGCAATATTTGAACATTTCGATCACTCCATTGGTTGGCATTTTTAACAAATATGGTTTTGGCTCAGAATTTCATCAGCAAAACGTGCTGGTAGAATTTGACGATAATCTTTTTCCATCAAAACTCTACTTCAGAGACAATCAGGGTTATTTTTTCAGACAAGGAAAAGTTCCAGAACTAGAGAAATTGATTCCGAATTTTGGTGAAGAAAGCAGATCTTTTATTGCCGAAAAAAGAATTATTGATTTTTGGGGATATTATCTTCTAATAAATCACTTGTTTGGAATTATAAGCATTTTAGGAAGCAACAAATTAGCCGACGAAACTGCATTGCTTGAACTTCTTTATCAGGCTCTAAAAAAAGAAGAAGATTTGGATACTACAGGTATGATTTCACATTTTACCAATAGTGTGAAATTAGTAGTGAAAGGAAATCTGCTAACCAGTCTAAACAATATGGATGAAGCAAGTGCTCCAAGAACCAATCCTGCTGTTTATAAATCATTTCCGAACCCACTGAATAAGCACTTTTTCTCTAAAAAACTTATAAATCCAAGAGTAAACAGTACTGTTTTTAAGCGTTTTTTCGAAAAAGAAAATGTCACTATAACACTGCGTCCGGTAGATTTAGATAAAGATTTAGAAATGTTGCACGAATGGTTTCATCGTGAGCATGCTTTGAAAATCTGGCAAATGAACTGGCCGCTTCGCGAATTGGAAGCGTACTACAGAATGCTATTGCCTGGAGATCATTCGCATAGCTTTATAGGGGAAGCAAATGGCATTCCGACTTTTAACATTGAAGTATATTGGGCAAGCCGAGACATTGTTGGCAATTATTATGATGTCCTTCCTTCTGATTATGGAACGCATCAATTTATCGCGCCAACCGATCCTAAATTAAAATACGGCTCTCCAGCAACGCAATCGATGATGGATTTTGTTCTATCGGAATCAAAAGTTGGCAAAATGGTCGGAGAAGGATCTGTAGATTCAATCGCTTCTATGATGAATAAAGCCCATGTTGGTTTTAAAATCGAAAAAGTGATTGAAATGCCGCATAAAAAAGCTAATCTAAACTTCTGTTACAGAGAATGGTATTGGGCAAAATTCCCTGCTGCCAAAGATTTTCAAAATATTGAAGTTTCAACTGCCCAAGTCTAATCATAAAAAATACTTCCATGAATACAGAAAAAATATATTCCGTAATAGGAATCGGTATCGGGCCTTTTAATCTAGGGCTTGCTGCTCTAATTGAACCCGTTGAAGAATTATCAGCTTTATTTTTCGATCAATCAGAAAGCTTTGACTGGCATCCAGGCCTTATGCTTGATAATGCCAATCTGCAGGTTCCGTTTTTAGCAGATTTGGTAACTATGGCAGATCCATCAAACCAATACAGTTTTTTAAATTACATTAAAGAAAGTGGCCGTTTATATCGATTTTACATTCGTGAAAACTTCTTTATTTTTAGAAAAGAATATAATCAATACTGCCAATGGGTTGCCTCCAAATTATCAAATTGCAGGTTTTCTCATAAAGTTGTCTCTATTGATTATGTTGATGATGTTTATAAAATCGTAGTTCTTAATGCAAAATCGAATACTACTGAAACTTTTTATTCTCATAAAATTGTTTTAGGAACTGGTACTTCTCCACATATTCCTGAATTTGTAAATCAGGAAGAGCTGTCTAATGTAATTCATACTTCAAAATATCTGTATTTCAAACCAGAAATTAGTGAGAATTCAACTGTAGCTATCATTGGTTCAGGACAAAGTGCGGCCGAAGTTTTCCGCGATCTTCTTCCAGAAACTCAAAATGGATTGCAGTTAAAATGGTTTACGCGTTCTTCACACTTTTTCCCTTTGGATAATAAATCAAAATTGACTTTGGAATTGACTTCTCCAGAATATGTAGATCATTTTCACAGTCTTTCTCATGAAAAACGCCAACAATTGCTATCTAGACAACATGGTCTTTACAAAGGAATTGATCAAGAATTAATTAATGAAATTTTTGACAGTCTTTATGAAATGAGCTTGGATGGAAAACCTTTAAATGTTGAACTGCGTTCCAATCTAAAACTGACTTCTGTAAATGAAGAAACGGATGGTTCTTATCATCTAGATTTTACTCATACTGAATTGGAAGAACCTTTTGATGACCAAACGGACTATCTTATTATGGCTACAGGTTATAAGTACAAAGAACCTGCAATTCTTTCATCTATTGAAAATAAAATTCAACGTTTGGAAAATGGTCTGTTTAACGTAAACCGCAACTATACCATTGATAAAAACGGAACTGATATTTTCGTTCAAAATGCTGAACTGCATACACATGGACTTTCTACTCCAGATTTAGGAATGGGTGCTTATAGAAATTCGTGTATCATTAATCAGTTAGCTGGACGTGAAATTTATAAAGTTGAAAAACGTATTGCGTTTCAAGAATTTGGTGTACAGAAAACGGAATCTGAACAGCCGACAGCTACTATTTTGGAATTGATAAACGAATAATCGAATGAGCATGACACTTTCAGAAAATACATTTAAAGAGGCAAAACATTTGAACTCTTCTACATGGGACAAAGTAAATCGAAATCTGCTTGCCAAAAGCATTTCAGAACTGATGCGAGAAGATGTGGCAAAACCAAAAAAAACAGGAACTGAAATAGATGGTTTAACACATTTTAAATTGCAAACAGATAGCGAGAATATTTATTACCGTTTTACTGCTTACCCAAGATTTTTAAACTATTGGCATATTGTAAAAGAAAGCATAGTTAAAGTTGAAAACGAAATACAGCTCGATCATATTGATGTGCCGAGTTTTTTCATGGAAATGCAACAGACTTTTCAAATTAACTCTTTTACACTCGCTCATTATGTTGAAGAATTGCTTCATACTTTATATGCTGATGCTTTTATTCATTCCAAACGCCGTTTGTCTGCCGCTAAATTAGCTGATGCTGATTTTCAGACTATTGAACATAGTCTTGACGGACATCCATGGGTAATTGTAAACAAAGGCCGAATAGGTTTTGATACTCAGGATTATGAAAATTACACTCCTGAATCGGGTCAGAAAACAAGGCTAATATGGGTTGCAGCTCATAAAAAAAGAGCAAAACTGCACCTTCAACCAGAAATGGATGAACAATCGTTTTACGAAAATGAAATTGGTTCTGAAAAAATAAAAGCTTTTAAAGATAAATTAGCGCAGTTACATGTAAATCCTGAAGATTATATTTTTATACCTGTTCATTTATGGCAATGGCAGAATAAATTGGTAATGCAGTTTGCAAGCGATATTGCGTCTAAAAATCTTATTGCTTTAGAAGAAACGGAGGATATTTACAGTCCACAACAAAGTATTCGTACTTTTTTCAATCAAAGCAGTCCGCGAAAACATTATGTTAAGACTTCCATATCGATTTTAAATACAAGTCATATTAGAGGTCTATGTCCGAAACAGTTATTTATCGCACCGAGACTGACTTCTTATTTGAAAGATATTTTAAAGAAAGACGATCATTTACAGAAAATGGGCGTGATTCTTTTGGGCGAAATGGTAACAGCTTCTTATACTCACCCACATTACAGTAAAATTGAAAATCCTCCTTATCAGTATAATGAATACTTGGGAGTTTTATGGCGTGAAAGTCCAGTCAGTTTTTTAAAACACGGAGAGAATTTAATGACTATGGCTGCGCTTTTATACGTAGACGATCATGGAAAAAGTCTAGTAGAAGAATTGATTGAAAAATCTGGTCTTTCAACAGAACAATGGCTGAAAGCCTACATGAGAGCGTATCTAAAACCTGTTCTTCAGATTTATTATCAGCATTCTTTATGCATTGATCCGCATGGGCAAAACGTAATTCTGGTTTTAAAAGATTATGTTCCAACGCGTATTGCTTTGCAAGATTTTGCTGGTGATATTTTAATTAATGAAGAAGGAAAGAAAAAACTTCCTCAAGAATTTATAGAAAATCTATTTAATGCTTCTCCAAATCCTGAGAATGCGCCATTAACCATATTAATTGCCGTTTTTGATGCTTTCTTCAGATATTTAAGCGACGTCATGATTACATCTGCTGGATATGACGAAATTTCTTTTTGGAATTGTGTACACGATATTGTTATTGAATATCAGCAAGAACATCCTGAACTGAAGGACATGTTTGACAAGTATAATTTGTTTATTCCTGAGTTTAAACGTCTTATTTTCAACAGTCGACGTTTGTACAATGGTTATGAAGAAACAGCTGGTTTTCCTCACATGAAAAAAAGCGGTTTTATTCCAAATCCATTGCATCAGCTTGTCAATCAAGAAGTAATAATAGAAAAAGAAAACGCATGAAAGAAGCTATTTTAAAGACACGCTCTTTCTTAAATCTTTTAAGGCGTTCTCTTGCTGGAAGCGAAAGCAATTTTACATCAGGAAGCATAAACAAAACTATTTTCCTGCTTTCTGTGCCAATGGTTGCCGAACTTTTAATGGAATCATTATTTGTCTGTTCTAATCTGTTTTTTGTCAGCAGATTGGGTACAGATGCCATTTCTATTGCAGGTGCAGCAACTACTTTTATAACCTTTTGCTATTCTGTTTCAATCGGTTTGGGTATTGCCGCTTCGGCTATGATTTCTAGAAGAGTTGGCGAGAAAAAGTTCAAAGCTGCTGGAAATACTGCCATGCAGGTTATTTATTTAACCGTTCCTATTGCTGCACTCATTAGTATCGCCTGTTCTATTTGGGCTGCAGAAATAATGCAAGCAATGGGACTTTCGGCTGCAATGATTCAGCAAGGAGCATCGTATAGCGTTTTGATGTTCGCGTCAAGCGGATTTCTAATTCTTCGAATTGTGGTCAACGGAATATTTCGCGGTGCAGGAGATGCATCAACAGCCATGAAAATACTCTGGCTTTCAAACGCAGTAAATATTCTTCTTTGTCCCGTTTTTATTTTCGGCTGGGGTCCTATTCCTGCTTACGGTCTTCTCGGTGTCGGTTTGGCAACTTTAATTGCCCGCGTTATCGGAGTACTGCATCAGGCTTGGTATCTCGTTCGAGGAAAAACAATTTTGAGAATTGGAAGAGCGCAACTTTTAGTCAATAAAGAAATTCTAAAACGAGTTGTAAAACTGGCATTTGGAGGAACTGTCCAATTTATTATTCCTGCTTCGAGCTGGGTTATTATGATTAAAATAATGTCCTATTTTGGAGCCAATGCGCTTGCAGGATACATTTTAGCCCAAAGAGTAACTTCTATTGCCACCATGCCCGCGTGGGGATTGGGCAATGCAGCAGGAATTTTGACTGGCCAAAATCTTGGAGCAAAACAGCCTGAAAGAGCTGAAAAATCGGTTTGGAGGGCAGGAATGTTCAATATGGTCTTTCTAATTTCAATTGGAATTTCATGGATATTTCTTGCTTCGCCTGTTGTCAGAATATTTACTGATAATCCTGAGGTTATTTCTTTCAGCACGAGATACATACACTTTATTTCCATGGCTTATATACTTTTAGGCTATACAATGGTGATATCACGAGCTCTGAATGCAGCAGGAGAAGTCAAATCTGTCACATGGCTTTATATCTTAATGTTTTACATCGTTCAGATACCTCTTGCTTATGCTTTGGGCATTTCTTTCAAACTCGGATCGAATGGCGTTTTCTCGGCTATTCTTATCTCAGAAATCGTATTGGCGGCTGCCTGTATAACTGTTTTCCGTAAAGGCGGATGGAAACATACTAAAGTTTAATAACTCAATTATAAATTTAATTTAAAACCATAAAAATGAATACAATAGAACAATTACACGGTGCATTTGCAAGAGCTTTTGAAATTCCTGTTGAGGAAATAAATGATCAATTAGAATATCAATCTATATCTGAATGGGATTCTATGAGCCATCTCGTTTTAGTTCAAGAACTTGAAAGCACTTATAATATTTCTATCGAAATGGAAGATATTTTGGAGATGGGCAGCGTAGCTAAAATTAGAGACATCTTGAAAAAATACGGTTATGAAATTAATTAGAATCTGCTTGATATATGGAACTATATAATTTAATTAGGAAAAACGAAAAACTGGTTTTTACGGATTCTGGCACCGGCATTTCAAAATCTATTGAAGAGATGCATCAGTCGTTGGAAATTGAAAACCTTCGTGCTTTAGTTTTTATTTATAATGACAATCAACTTCCTGCTGTAGAAACATTATTAAATTTCTATCAGAGCAGATATACAGTTGCTTTATTAGGCATGGGAATGCTCGAGAATTTCAAAGAAAATCTCGAGCAAAAATATACGCCTTATTATATCTATGATCCTTCTCGCAGCTCAATTGAAGGTTACACTGCTGTGAATGCTTCAGAAACGATTGTATTGTTTAAAAGAAATACCAATATCCTTTATCCAATACATGAAAAAATTAAGCTTCTTCTAAGCACTTCAGGGACTACGGGTTCTCCTAAATTTGTGAGGCTTTCAGATGAAAATCTTGTTGCAAACGCAAAATCAATTATGGAGTATATGCCTATTGAAAATGAAGACGTTGTGCCTTTAAATGTTCCGATAAATTTTGTTTACGGGCTGTCTATTTTTACGACAAACTGCATTAAAGCAAAAGAGATTGTATGTACAGATAAAGATGCTTTTCAAAAGGAGTTTTGGGAAGATTTCAAAAAATACGGATTTTCAACTTTAGGAGGAGTTCCTTATTTCTATGAAATGCTTTACAGTATTGGATTCTTCAGAAAAGATCATCCTTCGCTAAGATATCTAACTCATACTGGAGGAATGTTGAATCACAAATTGATCGAAGCAATCGCATCTTTCAGCGAGAAATTCGATAAAAAATTCTTTGCGCAATACGGACAAACAGAAGCGTGCGGACGTATGGCTTATTTGCCACCAAAAGATCTTTTGAGAAAAGGAACTTCCATTGGAAAACCAGTCAAAAACGGGCAATTTGAGATTGATCCTGAAACTTCAGAATTGATTTACAGCGGTCCGAATGTATTTGGAGGTTACGCCAATATCAGAGATGATCTTAAATTTTTTGAAAAGCAGGAAAAACTGTATACTGGTGATAAAGCTAGAAAAGATGAAGAAGGCTATTACTTTATTGTAGGCCGAATCAAAAGAATTGTAAAATTGTTTGGCGTTCGATTCAATCTTGACGAAACAGAGCTTCTTCTAAAAGATGCTTTGGGAGGACAGACCGTTATTTGTCTTGGAATAAATGATAAATATCTGGCTGTCATGTATACAGATGAAAGTTTAACCAGAGAACTGATTCATACAGTTCTCAAAGCAAAACTAAATCTGCATTCTAGTTCCATCAAAACCATACACATTACTGATGTGCCGCTCACAGCAAATGGAAAAGTCAATTATCCCTTATTGAAAAGCACTTTAGAATCTGAAATACTGGTTTAATAAAAAAGCCCCTCATTACGAGGGGCTTTAATTTTATTTATTCATTTTAACTTTCAAAAATTAAAAACTATATCCTAATGCTAGATTAAATCGTGAACCGTTTCCTCTTGTATAATTAGCATTTGTTCCATAAAATTGTGAAGTAGTTGTATAATAATCTGTGTTGAATATATTTTCAATACCCAATTTCACTCTTATTCTATCCGTAACTTTGTATGCCGTTGCAAGATTCCATAAATTGAAAGAATGGATAGGCCCTTCACCAATTGCATAAGCACCAGCTGCGTTAGGTTTAAAAAGATCACGATCACCAACCAACATCCAGTATAATTCTACATTAAGCCTTTTGTCTCCATATTTTGCATAACCGGTTACCTTTACTGGTGGAATTCTATTTGATTTCAAATATATATCAGTTGGTCCGTAAAAATTACCGTCAGAATCCTTATCTCCTCTTCCTTGTACATACGCATAATTTCCTCCAACAGTTAATTGTTTTAAAACTTGATAATCTGCTTGAACCTCATATCCCCAAACTCTTTCAGGCAAACGTTCAGCAACAAGATATCCATCCACTTGAACTAAATTGGTTCCAAGTTTTGAAGTGCTGAAATAATACGCAGCACTTAAATTAAATTTGCCTAACTGACTGCTGAAACCTCCTTCGTAATTGTTGACGATAATTGGTTTTGTTTGCAATTTAGATACAGCATCCTCTTTTGCATTTGTAAGCACCCTTCCTAAATCAAAAACTGAAAAAGATTGAGAGAAGCTCACAAAAGGATTAAAAAATTTAAATCTTGAATATCTCAATCCAGTGTTAAACACGAAGGCATCATAAGTAAGATCTCCACCTGTAACAGCAATACTTCCTTTACCATCAGCACCAGTAGCAATTGTGTTATAATCTTCGATATTTATCTTTATGTTTTCAGCGCGCAAACCTGCTTTTAAAGTCCAGTCACTAAAAATCTGTGTGGTCAACTGCGCATAAGGAGCAAGATTTACCATATCAATATTTGGTACCCACACCCTTCCGTCAACTAGTTTTTGATTGGTTTTATCATTCAATAAATCAAAACCGTAAATTACATCACCAGAAAAATTAGAAGAAATTTCAAAAGGAGTATTCAGATAAACTCTAAGCCCTTTCTTTGCAGAAGCTGTCTGTGATTGTCCGCTTCCGTAGAAAAAAGTTGAATTTGAAAATATAGTTAAAAAATCTTGGAAGTAAATATTTGCTGTAAATGAAGTATTGCCAAAAAGCTGTTTATTTACATATTGCAAGCTACCATTGTGATTATATCGGGTTCCTTCATCAACTCCCGGTCTGTTGCCCAGAATACCGATTGCAGGACTCACACCGTACACACCTGGTTTCAGTATAAAATCAGAATCTTGGTTTGAGCTGAAATAATTATACATCAATTCAATTCTTTGATTAGCTGTAAAATCATATCCCGCTTTAGTAAATACGTTGTAAGTTTTAGTTTCCCCTAATCCGTATTCAGGCGAAATTACCTGTCCTTCTCCATCACGAAAAACACCTGTTTTTTCGTAAGTTCCGCTGACCATATAATTAAATTTATTTAGCCTTCCATAAAACTGCTGATTGTACCTATAACCTGCGGTACTGTCTCCTTTAATATTACCAGTAGTTCCAGCTTCACTATATCCTGCAAATTTCTTTTGAGTCTTGTTCGATTTAGTTATGTAATTGATCAATCCGCCATCTGCACCATTCCCGTAGATAGCAGTTGCACCTTTAATCACCTCGATACGCTCTATAACTGAAGGATCGATTGAACGAATTTCTCTACCCGCAGATTTTAAAGGAGTAGATTGCGGAATTCCATCAATTAAAACTAAAGGATTTCGACCTCTCAATGTCTGCCCATAATTTCCAGTATTGTTTGTCGCTGATCCCAAACCTGGAACTGCATAGGCAACGATGTTAGCAATATTTGGACTCACAATTGATAATTCGTCAATATCTTTACTTGTAATAACAGTTACTGAAGATGGTGTCTTCGATAAAGTTTCTACTTTTCTGCTCGCTGAAACTATAATTTCATTCAGTTGATCCCCTTCATTTCCGTCTGCATTTTGATTGTCATTTGATCTTTGAATCTGAAAATTTAAATCTGCTGTTTCCCCAGCTGAAATATTAATTTCTTGCTCGAGAGTATTATAACCTTGAAGTGTAACTTGAACAAAATAGGACTTCTCCTTAATATTTTTTAAACTGAAACTACCGTCGCTATTTGCAGTTGTTCTGTATTTTGAATTTTTAAGAGTAATTACTGCCCCTGAAGAAGACTTTCCGTCTGAAGTTGTGATTCTTCCATTAATTTTTCCATGCTGTTGGGCATAAGAAACTGTTATAAAGAAAAAGCTAAAAATAAATAAAAAATGTAATGCTTTTAAACTAAAATATTTCATCTGATTATAAATTTGGTTAGGATTGTTTTTATTCATTCTAAATAAAAACGCGACAAAAATATAAATTAATATTAGTTTAACAAGCAAATACTTTATTTAATCGTAAAACTCATTAAATATCAAAAGAATCAAAATTAAACTTCATTAAACCTTTACAATCATTTACTTTAAAATTCTTAAAATTTCTTCTAAAATAATTCCTATTAATTCTAAATAAATATAAATTTGTGCAGATTTTTTATCAGAAAAATAGATTTAATTCACACCCTAATTTTAATGAAAGGATTTAAAAAGAAAATTGGATTATTGCATTTATGGCTTGGAATAGCTTCTGGTCTTATAATTTGTATCGCTGCAATAACCGGTAGCCTATTAGTTTTTGAAAAGGAAATTGACAGCACTCTTAATCCTGATTATTACAATGTTTCAGAAATTGGAACCCAAAAGAAAAGTTTGGATTTCTGTGTAGATATCCTTCAGAAAGAATATGGAATAAAAGAGATCACCCGAATTAGCACTTTTAGCAATCCTTCACGTACCATTCAAATAGTTGGAAAAGATTCCGATAAAAAAGTGCATTTATTTTCTGTAAACCCTTACACAGGCAAGGTTCAAGCATCAACACTTCAGAAAAGCAGATTTTTTGCCGTTGTTTTAGAAATACACAGACAGCTTTTAATGGGCGAAACTGGCAGCATAATAATGGGAACATCTTGCCTAGTTTTTGTTTTTATGCTAATTTCAGGACTAATATTATGGTGGCCTAAAAAAGTAAAAAACTTAAAACAAAGACTTCAAATAAAATGGGATGCTTCTTTTAAAAGAGTTGTGTGGGATTTGCACTCAACAATTGGATTCTATTCTTTTTTCATTTTATTGATTATTTCACTAACAGGATTATTTTTTGCCTTCAACTGGTTTCAAAATGGTGTTCTTTATCTCGCTGATGGAAATACTAAAAGGCCTTCTGCTAAAATCGAAAACCCTACAAAAACGGATCCTGGTTTAATAAAAACAGATTTTTACCAAAGTATTTATGACCAATCTGACAATCTTTTTCTCTATAAAGGAAATATACAGATCAGAATGCCAGCCGATACAATAAATAGTATTTTGGTATTAAAAGAAAATACAGAAAGGCTTATCCCCCATCAGTCAAGTGCGGCGTATTTTGATAAATATACTGCTGAAAACATTGAAGCAAGACCTTATAAATCTTTTTCAACTGGAGACAAATTAAAACGTCTTATTTATCCAATTCATACGGGAAGTCTATACGGCTGGCCTACAAAGATTATTGCCTTGTTGGTTTCATTGCTTGCAGCGACACTTCCTGGTACAGGATTTTTGATATGGCTTGGAAAAAAGAAAAAGAAAGCAAAATAAGCTTGTGCATTTAATTCGTGACTGTAAAGAACTTTCATAAAAAAGCCAGATTAATTTCTGGCTTTTTTTATAATGATATTTAAGAAAGCTCTATTGAGTCTTACAATTCTTCCTTCATATTAATTTATATTCTTTGAGTCTGTATCTTTAAGAAACTTGATTAATCCTTTCATATAAATTTCCTGATCATCATACATACTCATATGACTGCCATTCGGGCAATATAAATAGGTTCCGTTTTTTACCTGAGAGGCAATCCATTTCATATGCTCGGGATCCATTGTATCATATTTAGCTCCAATAGATAATGTCGGGACAGTAAGCTTTGGAAGCTCTTTTTTAATATCCCATTTCTCCAGTTTTCCTGACAATCCAAATTCACTTGGCCCCTGCATGGTTACATACAACGACTGATTAATTTTACTAAAGGATCTGTTTACAGGTTCTGGCCATTTATCTGCATCTAAACGTAAAATATGTTTGCTATAAAAATTAGGCATTAGCAACTGCATGTATTCAGGATTTTCAAAATCTTTATTTTTCTCAATTTCCCTGATTCTTGCCAACACTTTTGGATCCATTTGTTTTGCCAACACATCATCTGCATATTTATCATAATCAATGGCACTCATCATCATATTAGAAATAATAAGTCCTTTTAGGTTCTGCTGATACTTTAATGCATACTGCGAAGCTAAAATTCCGCCCCAAGAGTGACCCAATAAATAAAAATTGCTTTTATCCAGACCCAGCGCTTCGCGTACTTGTTCTACTTCCTCCACATAACGATTTAAGTCCCAAAATACAGGATCATTTGGATTATCTGAATTTCCAGTCCCCAATTGGTCATAATAAATAAATTCAATTCCTTCCTGCGGCAAAAAACTCTCCATACACTCAAAATATTCGTGAGTTGCCCCTGGCCCTCCATTTAAAAGCAGCAGTTTTATTTTCGGATTATTTCCAATACGTTTAGTCCAAACCTTAAACTTGCCTTTTGGCGTGTTTATTTCTACAACTTTTATTCCTCCCGTTTTTATACCTGAGGATGTATCTTTTAAATAAGCACTAAGAGGTTCATTTTCTTTTTCCATCTTTTCTTTATTATTGCAAGCTGTAAAACACAGCATACTTAATACCGCCAAAGAGAACTTTTTGTACACATTCATGAGTAATTTATTTAAATTGATTAGTGACTAGTTTTGCTGTTCTAATATACTAAATTTCAGTTAACCGAATTTCTCAACAATACAAAAAACCTTCAATTAGATCCAAGATTAGAAACCTTATAAGGCATAACAATCTAAGCTTTCTATCAATTTAATGTCAAAAAAAAATCAGATTATAAGTTTTAAAAACGCTTTAATCCGAAAACTGCATTTTTACAAAATAATAATTTAGCGCCGTTGTTTTTAAAAAAACGTTTCTTTAAATTTGTGACTCTTATGAAAAACTGGTGCACTAAACTTTTACTTTCAATTGTCATTCTTTTAAATGGATACGGCAATGTTTATGCACATTCTGCAGTTTCAAGAGTTAATGATTTTTCTTCTTCTTTAATTTTTAAAACAGATTTTAACGCTGGACATCAAATAAACCGCGGACGTTTATTTGAAACATTTAAAAGAAAGATATGTCTTTTCGACAATGAAGAAAATGAAGATAACTTTTCATCAGCTCAAAAACAGCTTGTAAAAAGCAACTACTTTTTAATTTTTCACAGCAGTAATCACTTTGTTGTTTCGACAACTGCTTTTACTCAAAAAGTAAATGACTGCAAAATTTTCAGTTTACTTTATAACAAAGTATATCTGTTATTTCAGGTTTTTAGAATTTGATTTTTAATGCTGTTGTTTCCCAGCGGCTGATTTCTTTACTGTTTTTATCCTCTATTTTCTTATTTGAACAATAGAAGGATACAAACCTCTATGGCTTATTTCCAAAAGCCTTTTACTTAAAATCAAAAATAAATTACGTTTTAATGCTGAAATAATTATGAAGAGAATTTTCATGATCATGACTTTGTGCACCTTAGTTTTTGCAGGGTGCAATTCTAAAAAAGAAGAAGAAAAAGAAGAAAAAACCAAATTTCTGGTTACTAATCCAATCGAAAAAGATACTACAATTACAAAAGAATATGTATCACAAATACATTCTATTCAACATATTGAAATAAGAGCTCAAGAACGCGGTTATCTTGAAAAAATTTATGTAGACGAAGGACAAATGGTAAAAAAAGGCCAATTGCTATTTAAAATCATGCCTGCACTTTACGAAGCTGAATTAAAAAAATCTAAAGCCGAAGTAAGTTTTACCGCAATTGAATACCAAAATGCTAAAAAATTAGCAGATGAAAAAGTGGTTTCTCCAAATGAATTGGCAATGGCAAAAGCCAAGTTAGAAAAAGCAAATGCTGAGATGGCGTTAAGCAAAGTTCATCTTCAGTTTACAGAAATCAGAGCGCCTTTTGACGGTATCATAGACAAATTCCACGTACGTCAGGGAAGTTTAGTTGATGAAGGAGAACTGCTTACAGAGCTTGCAGACAACAGTTCAATGTGGGTTTATTATAATGTTCCAGAATCTGAATATTTAGATTATCAGGAAAAGGCAGGTAAAAACGGAAAAATGAAAGTGAATCTTTTGATGGCGAATAATAAAGTTTTTCCATATTCAGGAGTTGTAGAAACCATTGAAGCTGATTTTGATAACGAAACAGGGAACATTCCTTTTAGAGCAACATTTCCAAATCCGAAGAAACTTTTAAGACACGGAGAAACAGGAAGCATTCAAATGCCTATAGAACTTAAAAATGCCATGCTGATACCTCAAAAAGCAACTTTTGAAGTTTTAGACAAAAAATATGTGTATGTAATTGACAAAAATAATGCTGTAAAATCTAGAGAAATTGTTATAGCTGCCGAAATGCCTCACCTATTTGTAATAAAAGAAGGTTTGTCAATTCATGATAAAATACTTTTAGAGGGGATTCGTCTTGTAAAAGAAAACCAGAAAATAGACTACGAAGTGGTAAAACCTCAATCGGTTATGTCCAATTTAGAACTGTACGCAGAATAACCGAATCTAAAAGAAAAAGAAATGTTTAATAAATTTATACATAGACCCGTTTTTGCAATTATAATTTCGATTATAATTGTCTTTATAGGTACACTGTCGATCAAACAGCTTCCTATATCGCAATTCCCTCAAATTGCGCCCACAACCGTAAATATTTTTATCGCTTATCCTGGTGCAAGCGCCGATGTATTAGTAAAATCGACCTTAATTACATTAGAGAATTCCCTTAACGGAACACAAGGCGTGCGTTACATGGCGACCGATGCAACTAGTGCCGGAGAAGCAACACTTAGAATCATATTTGAGCCAGGAACCGATCCTAATGAAGCTGTAATTAGAGTCAAAACAAGGGTAGATCAGGTAATGCCATTATTACCTGAACTGGTTCAGCGTGAAGGAGTTGTTATTACTCCTATTCAGCCGAGTATGTTGATGTATGTGAATCTTTATTCGAAAAGCAAAAGCATGGATGAGAAGTTTCTCTACAACTATGCCGATGTGAAAATGATTCCTGAAATCAGCCGTGTAAAAGGTGTTGCTAGAACTCAAATTTTAGGAAGCCGTAAATATGCAATGCGTGTTTGGCTGAATCCTGACAGAATGCGAGCTTATAAAATTTCTGTTGAAGAAGTTATGCAAGCGCTGCAAGAACAAAGTATTATTGGTCGTCCAGGTCGATTGGGACAAAGTTCTGGTATTGCCGCACAATCTTTAGAATATGTATTGACATACAAAGGAAGATACGACGAACCAAAACAGTACGAAAATGTAATTGTCCGTGCAAATTCTGAAGGTGAAAGCATTCGTTTAAAAGACATTGCAAAAGTAGAATTAGGAAGCGAATTTTTTGATATTTATTCGAATCTAGACGGTCATCCTTCTGCCGCAATAGTATTAAAACAAAACTATGGAAGTAACGCAAGCGACGTAATCAATGATGTAAAAGCGAAACTGGAAGAAATGAAAGCCAGTTTCCCTCCAGGAATGGATTATAAAATCAGTTATGACGTTTCGCAATTCTTAGATGCTTCTATCGATCAAGTAGTTCATACTCTAAGAGATGCCTTTATTTTGGTTGCTATAGTAGTATTTATATTTTTAGGAGATTGGCGTTCGACTTTAATTCCGATTATTGCCGTTCCTGTCTCTTTAATTGGAGCATTTTTCGTTATCCAAATGTTTGGAATGTCAATCAACTTGGTAACGCTGTTTTCTTTGGTATTAGCAATCGGAATTGTGGTCGATAACGCGATTGTCGTCGTCGAGGCCGTCCATGCCAAGTTTGAAGAATTTCCACATATTACGCCTTATCATGCTGTAAAATTGGTGTTAGGCGAAATTGGAGGAGCTATTATTGCCATTACAGCCGTTATGGTATCTGTATTTATTCCCGTTTCGTTTATGTCTGGTCCCGTTGGAACTTTCTACAGACAATTTTCGGTTACCATGTCAAGTTCGATTATCATTTCGGCAATCGTGGCTTTGACCCTTACTCCTGTTCTTTGTGCGATTCTTTTGAAAAATAATCACGGAAAACAGAAAAAGGGAAATATATTGACTAAATCTCTTGATGCTTTCAATAGATGGTTTGAAAGACTTACAGGACGTTATGTTATTGTTTTAAAAACAATTGTAAGCAGAAGAGTTTTAACTTTTGGAATTCTGATTGCGTTCTGTGCTTTTATCTTTATAGAAAATAAAGTACTTCCTTCAGGATTTATTCCGAGTGAAGATCAAGGAACTATTTACGGAATCATTCAAACGCCACCAGGTGCGACTTTAGAAAGAACGAATCAGGTTGCTCAGAAATTACAGAAAATCTGTGAAAAGGTTGAAGGTGTTGAATCTGTTTCTTCTTTAGCAGGTTACGAAATCATGACTGAAGGCCGTGGTTCAAATGCAGGAACGTGTTTGATTAACTTAAAATCATGGTCTGACAGAAAACATTCTGTAACAGAAATCATGGAAGAGTTAGAAAAGAAATCTAAAGATCTAGGAGCTGTTGTAGAGTTTTTCGAGCCGCCAGCAATTCCCGGATTTGGTTCTTCCGGAGGTTTTTCTATGCGTTTATTAGATAAAACAACCAGTACCAATTATCAAGAGTTTGATAAAATCAACAAGCAGTTTATGGCCGAATTAGGCAAACGTAAAGAACTTTCTGGTTTGTTTACGTTCTTCGCTGCCAATTATCCACAATACGAATTAGAGATCAACAATGATTTAGCCATGCAAAAAGGTGTTTCTATTGGAAAAGCGATGGAAAATCTAAATATCTTAATCGGAAGTACATACGAACAAGGATTCATCAAATTTGGACGTTTCTTTAAATTATACGTACAATCTGATCCAAAATTTAGAAGACTTCCGTCAGATGTATTAAATCTCTTTGTAAAAAATGATCATGGAGAAATGGTGCCTTATTCTGCCTTTATGACTCTTAAAAAAACACAGGGACCCAATGAGATCACGCGTTACAACATGTACAATTCTGCTGCTATTCAAGGTCAGCCTGCAAAAGGATACACAACTGCTGATGCCATTAAAGCGGTGCAGGAAACAGCTCTTAAAACACTCCCTAAAGGATATGACATTGCGTGGGAAGGTCTTTCTTATGATGAAGCTGGAAGAGGTAACGAATCGCTTTATATCTTTTTAGTGGTATTAGCTTTCGTTTATTTCGTATTGGCGGCACAATATGAAAGTTTTATTATACCGTTTTCTGTGATTTTATCGATTCCTGTTGGAATTTTAGGTTCGTTTGTCATTCTTCAAATGATGGGCTTGCAAAACGATATTTACGCACAAATCGGATTGATTATGCTTGTTGGATTGCTCGGTAAAAATGCTGTATTGATTGTCGAATTTGCTGTCCTCAAACATCAGCAGGGCGCAACCATTCTTGAAGCCGCCATCGAGGGTGCCAAAGTACGTTTTAGACCAATCTTAATGACATCGTTTGCCTTTATTGCTGGTTTGATTCCGTTAATTTTTGCTTCTGGAGCAGGTGCAATCGGAAACAGAACTATTGGAGGATCAGCACTTGGAGGAATGCTTTTTGGAACCATTTTCGGAGTAATTATCGTTCCTGGATTATATTACATTTTTGGTTCAATGGCACAAGGCAGAAAATTAATTAAAGGAGAAGAAGAAAGTTCATTATCAGATGATTTCATGCATCATGTAGATGATTTTTCAAAAAACAATCAAACGGAGGAAAATGAAGAATAATCGAAACATAAAATACGCAGGTCTTGCCTGCGTATTACTCTCTATAGCAGGTTGTAAAACACCTTCAATTGTAGAAAAAACAGAAAACAAAACGTTGCCAGAAAAATATACTGATAATGCTTTGGATACGCTCAATACGGGAAAAGTAAAATGGAGAAGTTATTTTACAGATGAAAATCTCGAAAATCTGATTGATATTGCATTGAAAAACAATCAGGAATTAAACATTACACTTCAAGAAATTGAAATTGCTAAGAGCGAAGTAAAAGCACGAAAAGGAGAATACTTGCCTTTTGTTGGTTTTAGTGCTGGTGCCGATGTAACTAAGTCAGGAAGATACACAAGCACAGGTTCTGGTGAAGCTACAACAGAGATTATGCCGGGTAAAGAAACTCCAGATCCGCTACCCAATTTTAGATTTGCACTGACTTCAAGTTGGGAAATAGATATTTGGAACAAACTGCACAATGCTAAAAAAGCAGCTTTAAACCGTTATTTAGGTTCTATTGAAGGAAAAAATTTTGTTGTAACCAATTTGATTGCAGAAATAGCTGATTCGTATTATGAACTTTTAGCATTGGATAATCAATTAGAAATCATCAAACAAAATATTGATATTCAAACGAACGCTTTAAAAGTAGTTAAAATACAAAAAGAAGCCGCTAGAGTTAACGAACTAGCTGTACGAAGATTTGAAGCACAAATTTTAAGCACGCAAAGTCTGCAATTTGATATTCAACAGCAGATTACGGAAACGGAAAATAAAATCAATTTCTTGCTAGGACGTTTTCCTCAAAAAGTTGTTAGAAACAGCAGTACTTTCAGCACTATCACTCCAGCAGATGTTCATGCTGGAGTTCCATCTCAGCTTTTAGAAAATCGTCCAGACATTAAAAAAGCAGAAATGGAATTAATTGCTGCAAAACTGGATATTAAAGCAGCCAAAGCTCAATTTTATCCATCTCTCGGTATTTCAGCCGGAATCGGATATGAAGCTTTTAATACCAAATATTTGCTGACTTCTCCAGAATCTTTATTGTATTCTATAGCAGGCGATTTAGTTGCTCCTCTTATTAACAGAAATGCAATCAAAGCAAGCTATCTAACTGCAAGCGCCAAACAGATTCAAGCTGTTTACAATTATGAGAGAACATTAGTAAATGCTTATGTGGAAGTTGCAAATCAATTATCTAAAATACAAAATACAGCGAAAAGCTATGATTTGAAGTCTAAACAAGTTGAGGCATTAAACGAATCTATTCAAATATCGAATAATTTGTTTAGTTCTGCCAGAGCAGATTACATGGAAGTTTTATTGACTCAAAAAGATGCTTTAGAATCTAAATTTGAACTTATCGAAACAAAAAAACAGCAAATGAACGCCTTTGTAAATGTTTACAAAGCATTGGGAGGTGGCTGGAATTAGTAGTTTTCATTTTTTTTTTATTTTAATTTAAAAGGAGGCCTTCTGAAAAGAGGTCTCCTTTTTACTACCAGATTCTTCAATATTTCATCAATATATTTTAAATCTATTGATGAAAACAAAAAAGCTTGAGAAATCTCTCAAGCTTTTTTGTTTAACAATTTTACTTAGATAATTATCATTTACTGAAATCGTAGCTTAAAGAAGCGCCAAGTCCAAATTGAAATGTTGATGCATAATCAGTAACTGCCACCGGACCCCAATAATAATCCCAATAATAATCATATCCAACAGCTGCCGACATAGACTGCAGATAAGCATGAAGATTAATTGATAACGGTGAATTAGTTTTTACTTTTACACCACCTTTAATTTCCCATGCAAAATAAGTTCCGCTCCCACTCTTCGGTGTTTCAAGAATTGCAACTCCTAAGCCTGCTCCCAAAAATGGAAGCGCCTTTTGAGAACTCGACCCAAAATAATAAGTATAATCTGCTAATATATAATTAATAGCACCTTTATCATCTCCGGCATTAAGCTGAGTTCCTGGTGGAATAGGATTACCATTATTAGATATAGTAGCCTTTGTATACAAAGGCATATTTGTATCAAGTCTGTTATACTTTAACTCAATGGAAGCGTTATCCATTATAAAATATTCCAAACCAAGACCGTACTCAAAACCATCTTCAACTTTTCCATAAGAAGAATCAAAATCTACTCTATCAGAAAAGGTATAGCCTCCGTACAAATTAAGCAAAAATGAATTGGCAGTTTGTCCTGACATTGCCAATGAAAAGAATAAAACAGCAACTAATAAATAATACTTTTTCATAATTTTTAATTTTAGTTTATAATAATTGATTTATTATTCCCCAGTCTATAAGCTTAATTAAAAATGTTTCTATCCTTTTGTTTACTGCTAGACCACAAAAGCGGCTATTTTTCAACAGTTACTTTACTTTCTTTTTTTGTAATCTACAAATGCTAAAAGCAGTAAAAAATTTAGAACTTTTTTTCATGGCGTAGTACTGTAAGGTTTTGGGTTGTTTAATGGCATCAAAGTTATTCTACCTAAAGCATTATGTTGTAAACAAATAGATTCAAACATGTTGCAAATTATAAAATGAAACCAAATTTTTATATATTTGTCTACCTATGAGTAGATACATTATGAGAAATAGCATTATTAAGGAAGCTGACCGCTTACTAATGCAGACAGGATATAATGCATTCAGCTATAAAACAATAACTGAAAGAATAGACATCAAAACATCATCTATTCATTACCATTTTCCAAAAAAAAGTGACTTAGGAATCGCTATCATTCAAGCTCATCAAGACGCATTTGAAGAAACTATCCTGCGTACAAAAGATAAAACTCCTTTAGAAAAAATCTTAAAGCTTTTTCTCTATTACAGAAGACTTGCAGCAGAACAAAAAGTTTGCATTGTAGGAGCTTTAACCTCTGATATAAACACATTGGATGAGAAATTGAGAGAAAAAGTATTGGCATTCGCAGAATCAATTGTTGGCTGGACAGCTACAATATTAGAAGAAGGAGAGCATCAAAAAGTATTCAAACCTATTTCTGCTCCACATTTAAAAGCAAAAATTCTTGTATCAACACTTATGGCATTAACACAACTTGCTAGAATTGAAAATAGCAATGACTCATTTGAAAAAACTTTAGAAGTTCTTTTAGACGAAATAATTTTAAAAAATAATATATAATGGCAAACAAAATTTTCGAGTACGAACTCACCATCAAAGAATTTCATCTTGATACTTTCGGTCATGTAAATAATGCAACCTATTTACAAATTTATGAAGAAGCACGTTGGCAGTTTATAACTGAAAACGGCTATGGTTTAGACAAAATTAAAAAAACTGGTTTAGGCCCAGTTATCCTTGAAATTAACCTTCGATTTATTAAAGAGTTAAAACTAAGACAGAAAATAGTTATTCACTCGCAAACTGGCGAATATGAAGGTAAAATAGGAACAATAAAACAATGGATCACCGATAGTGAAAATAATATCTGTTCTGATATAGAAATGAAAATAGGATTATTCGATACATCGCTACGTAAATTAGTTAAACCAACAGAAGAATGGCTAGAAGCTATAAAATAGCCTATCATTTTTATTTCTAAAGGCTGTCTATAGACAGCCTTTTTCATAGAGATATAATTTTTCTTTATTTCTTTTTATTGCAAAAGAGTTTTTAGATGTCTTATCCATTGATTTCCCAAAACATCCTTAAAACAGAAAACCCCATCCGTATTGGATGGGGTTTTCAAAAGAAAGGCGACGACATACTCTCCCACATAACTGCAG